>CAMTOM010000055.1 GCA_947074125.1 uncultured Desulfovibrionaceae bacterium | reverse complement strand
CGCGAACAGCTACCCAGCCTAACGCTACATGGCGAATAGTGCTGTGGTGACGGTTCGTTTCTCCGCCTTTTGGCGGACGTAATCCCTCCCTTGGCTACTGTCCTTACAGAAGGCGGTCGTTACACAAGCGCAGTACATACCAAAGGAGGACTTCCATGTCTGATCATGTCTATTTTTTTGATACAACACTGAGGGATGGTGAACAGTCGCCTGGAGCGACCATGAACCTTCAAGAAAAATTGCGTCTGGCACATCAGTTGGAAGTGTTGGGAGTGGACGTTATGGAGGCTGGTTTTCCCGCTTCCAGTCAGGGTGATTTTGAGTCCGTACAGACCATTGCCCGTCACGCACGCAATATTCAGGTAGCTGGCCTTGCCCGCTGTGTCGACAGTGATATTGATCGCTGTTGGGAGGCGGTCAGGGAAGCTGCCAGTCCCCGCATTCATACCTTTCTTTCGACTTCTCCCCTGCATATGAAATTCAAGCTGCGCAAAGAGCCTGACCAGGTGCTGGCAATGGCTGTTGCTGGTGTGAAGCGCTGTGCGGGATACACTCCTAATGTAGAGTTTTCTGCTGAGGATGCCTCACGCTCAGAAAAAGACTTCTTATGCAGGGTTGTCGAAGCTGTTATTAACGCCGGTGCCAGCGTGATCAATCTGCCGGACACGGTGGGCTATGCGCAGCCTGATGAATTTGCCGCGCTGGTCAAATACGTTATTGAGAATACCCCCAATAGTGATAAGGCCATATTCAGTGTGCACTGTCACAATGACCTTGGGCTTGGTGTTGCCAATACGCTGGCCGCGCTGCGTGTGGGAGCCAGACAGGTTGAGGTGACGCTGAGTGGTATTGGCGAACGGGCGGGTAATGCCGCTTTGGAAGAAGTCGCCATGGCACTCAAGGTGCGGGAAGGCTATTATAATCTGACCCATTCCATCCGTACAGAACAGCTCTATCCCTCATGCCGTTTGCTCTCCATGACCATTGGACAGCCTATTGCCATGAACAAGGCAATTGTTGGTGCCAATGCCTTTGCCCACGAATCGGGTATCCATCAGGATGGCATGCTGAAAAATCGCGAAACCTATGAAATTATGACGCCGCAGTCGGTGGGACGCGCCCAGACGGACTTGGTGCTGGGCAAGCATTCTGGGCGTAACGCTGTCAAAACAAAACTTGAGAGCATGGGATACACTCTGGATGACCAGCAGCTCAATCTGATTTTTGATGCGGTAAAAAGCCTGGCTGACAAGAAAAAGAGTGTACAGGACGATGATCTGGTTGCCTTGGTGCTGGAAGAGATCTATCGGCTTCCTGATCGCTTCCGCCTGCGTAATGTCAGTGTGCAGAGTTCGGATGGAAGCGGTGTGCCACCAACAGCAGCCATTCTTATGGATGTGGATGGCATGGAATGTAGCGCGGCTGGTTTCGGTGTGGGGCCTGTGGATGCTGTGTTCAATGTGATTGCCCAGCTTGTGGGTCGGGAACCTGAATTGCAGCAATATCTTGTACACGCGGTTACTGGAGGTACAGATGCTCAGGGTGAGGTTACGGTACGCTTGCGGGATAAGGGCATCAATGCTATCGGGCGTGGAACGCATCCTGATGTAATTGTTGCCAGTGCGCGTGCGTATGTGAATGCTCTCAATCGTCTGGCAAAGGCAGAGCGTGATGGAGAGCGCAGTCATTGTCAGCATGGTGATTGATAGTATTCTGTTGTTGTAATGGTGCGACGTACAGAAATAATATACTGATAACTCGAAGGGCATATCTTTTTGTAGCCCGATATGAAACACGAAAAGGAGAAGGCATTTCATGGCAAAGACGCTTGCGCAGAAAATTTTGCAGGCTCATACAGAGCAGTCGGTAGAACATGATGGACAGATTGTGCGTTGTAAGGTGTCTTTGGTGCTCGCCAATGACATTACAGCACCTTTGGCGGTGAAGTCATTTCGTGGCATGAAGGCAGACAGGGTGTTTGATAAAAACAAGGTTGCCTTTGTCATGGATCACTTTACTCCCCAGAAGGATATTGACTCTGCCAATCAGGTGCTTGTTTCTCGCCAGTTTGCTGAAGAACAGGGACTGACACATTATTATGAAGGCGGCAATTGTGGCGTGGAACACGCGCTTTTGCCCGAACTTGGCCTTGTTGGTCCTGGAGATATTGTTGTAGGGGCAGACAGCCACACCTGTACCTATGGTGGGCTTGGTGCTTTCGCCACAGGGATGGGTTCGACAGATATTGCTGGTGCCATGGCTTTGGGCGAAACCTGGTTTAAGGTACCTCCTACCATTCGTGTAGAGTATGAAGGAACGATGTCCAAATGGTTGCGCGCCAAAGATTTGATTCTTATGTTAATTGGCGAGATCGGTGTTGATGGCGCCTTGTACTGTGCGCTGGAATTTGGTGGCAGTGTGATTGATGCTCTTGATATTGAAGGGCGTTTGACAATGGCCAATATGGCCATTGAGGCAGGTGGAAAGGTTGGTCTTTTCCCTGTGGATGCCCAGACACGCGCATACTGTGCAGCGCATGGTCGTCCTGGTCTGACAGAAGACTTGCGCCCTGATGCGGGTGCCCAGTACGCACGGACAGTGAAATTTGATGTGACGGGTCGTGAGCCTGTGGTAGCCTGTCCGCATTTGCCTGGCAATGTGAAGTCTGTGTCGCAGGTGGGTGAATTGCCCATCCAGCAGGTTATTGTTGGTTCCTGCACAAATGGGCGTATCAGCGATATGCGTGATGCCGCCGCCATTTTGAAGGGACGTAACGTGCATCCGAAAGTACGCTGTATTGTATTGCCCGCAACACCTGCGATCTGGAAGCAGTGCCTTACAGAAGGGCTGCATGAAATTTTTGTTGATGCTGGTTGTATTGTTGGTCCTCCGACATGTGGCCCCTGTCTGGGCGGACATATGGGAATTCTGGGAGATGGCGAACGTGCGGTAGCAACAACAAACCGCAATTTCCGTGGACGTATGGGCAGCCTTGAATCTGAGGTGTATCTGGCAAGTCCTCTTGTGGCAGCGGCCTCTGCGGTGACAGGTGTGATCTCCGGTCCGGAAAGCCTCTAGTATATCTATGCTGATGTGCTCTGCGTCCCTGGAAGATCTGCGTATTAAGTGCAGTATCCATGGACAGAGCGAAAGAAGCTCTTCGTACCTGCGCATATGCGTGCGAAAGAGAACAGCGTAACTACTTAGCGATGAATTTAAGAGAAGCAAGGAGCATTGTTCATGCAATATAAAGGTAAGGCCCATAAGGTCGGTGAACATATTGATACAGACGCCATTATTCCTGCACGTTTTTTGGTGACGACAGATGCCAGGGCTCTGGGGGAAAAGTGCATGGAAGGGCTGGAACCTGGCTGGATACAGCGTGTGCAGCCTGGTGATATTATGGTTGCCGGTCGTAATTTTGGCTGTGGTTCTTCCAGAGAACACGCCCCCATTGCCATTCTTGGCGCAGGGATGTCTGTGGTTATCGGACACAGTTTTGCCCGCATTTTCTATCGCAATTCCTTTAATATGGGTTTGCTGCTGATTGAAGTGGGCGATGATGTGGACAAGCTGCACGATGGTGACACTATTGAAGTGGATGCCGCATCCGGCGTAGTACGCAGCAGCAGTGGTGTAGAAATCAAATATCCTCCCTTGCCTCCTTCCATGGCAGAATTGTTGCAAAAGGGTGGGCTTGTTCCTTATGTGAAGGAACGCCTTGGGAAAAACTAGAGACCTCATAAGCACGACAAGAAGCGGAGCACGATATGAAGAAGAAAATATGCCTGCTGCCAGGTGATGGCATCGGACCGGAGATTATCGCCGAGGCGGTGCGGGTGTTAGAGACTGTTGGTCAGAAGTTTGGTCATGAATTTCTGTTCACGGAAGCCTTGATTGGTGGTATTGCCATTGATATCAAGGGTACTCCATTGCCACAAGAAACCATTGACGATTGCAAGGCAGCCGATGCGGTTTTTCTGGGGGCTGTGGGGGGGCCCAAGTGGGATCATCTGGATAATGCCAGCCGTCCCGAAAAAGGTTTGCTTGGCATTCGCAAGGCGCTGGGACTTTTTGCCAATCTGCGTCCGGCTACCTTATTCCCCGAATTGGCGGGAGCGTGCCTGCTGCGTCCTGATATTGCTGCTCGTGGTCTGGATCTGATTGTTATCCGAGAGTTGACGGGCGATGTCTACTTTGGTGAGCCTCGTGGTATTGAAACACAAGATGGAAAACGTATTGGTTTCAATAACATGATTTACCATGAAGACGAAATCCGTCGTATTGCCCGCATTGCGTTTGAGACAGCGCGCAAGCGTCGTCGTAAAGTATGCTCTGTGGAAAAATCCAATGTTCTGGATGTATCGCGTCTTTGGAAAGATATTGTCATTGAGGAACACGCCGCCTATCGCGATGATATCGAACTCTCGCATATGTATGTGGATAATGCTGCCATGCAGCTTGTGCGCGATCCCTCTCAGTTTGACGTTATTCTGACAGGTAACATTTTTGGCGATATTCTTTCCGATGAAGCTTCGGTCATTACAGGCTCTCTGGGCATGCTGCCCTCAGCGTCATTGGGAGCCAGCGCACCAGGCCTGTTTGAACCCATCCACGGCTCTGCGCCTGATATTGCCGGACAGGGCAAGGCCAATCCGCTGGCAACCATTCTTTCGGCTGCCATGATGCTGCGTCTTGCTTTTGATATGACAAAAGAAGCTGACCTTATCGAGAATGCAGTGCGCAAAACACTGCAAGAAGGGTATCGTACTGGTGATATTATGGAGCCAGGCATGATGCTGGCTGGAACCCAGAAAATGACGGACAGGGTAATCAAGCATCTTGATTAGGCTGTTGTAGAAAGAGTGGTGTGACAAATGTCTTTCGATACTTTGAGTGTGAGAGAGTGTCGCATCTGTCAGAGTATGGGTATAAACACGAAAAAAAGAAAAGCTTTTCCCTAAAATGCTTGACGTGAAGTATGAGCTTTGATAGGGAAAAAGTGCCTCATGTGTAGGAGCGTAGCCCAGTTGGTTAGAGCACTTCCTTGACATGGAAGGGGTCAGCAGTTCGAGTCTGCTCGTTCCTACCAAAAAAATCACTGACGAGGGGAGGTTTACCTCCCCTTTTTTGTGTTTGTTGTTTGTCGGTATAAAGGAGTATTGTTCGTGAACGTAGTGGTAGAGGGGCAGAATGTAGAGTCTGCGGACGGCAGTATTGGTGATGTATTGCAAAAGGTCTTGAGCGGTAAAAAGTTCAAGTCAGTTGTGGCCTGTCTGGTTGATGGTGTACTGCTGGATACCAGTACCAATGTTCCGGCAGAAGCTGCGGAACTTGTACCCGTATATGCAGACTCTCCTCAAGGGCTTGAAATTATCCGCCATTCAACGGCACATATTATGGCCTGTGCTGTGCAGCGTCTCTTCCCCGGTACAAAAGTTACCATTGGCCCCGCGATTGATACGGGGTTTTATTATGACTTTGATGCGCCACGCCCGTTCTCAAGCGAAGACTTTGAAGCCATCGAAGCGGAAATGCGCAAGATTGTTGCTGAACGTATTCCTTTTGTCCGCACAGAAATGTCACGCGAGGAAGCCATAGCCAAATTCACGGCTATGGAAGAGCCTTATAAGGTGGAGATCATTTCCGAGCTTCCTGCCGAAACGGTCTCTGTGTATTCGTGTGCTGATTTTGTTGATTTGTGCCGTGGACCCCATCTGCCGCATACGGGTTTTGCTGTGGCGCTGAAGCTCCTGTCTGTGGCTGGAGCGTACTGGCGGGGAAGCGAGAAAAATCGTATGCTCTCCCGTATTTACGGGACGGCTTTTTGTGATGAGAAAGCCCTTAAAGGCTATCTTACTATGCTGGAAGAAGCAAAGCGCCGTGATCATCGTAAGGTCGGGCGTGAGCTGGACTTTTTCACTTTTCATGAAGATGTTGCGCCAGGGATGGTATTCTGGCTGCCCAAAGGGATGTTGCTGCGTACCATTCTTGAAGATTTCTGGCGTAAAGAACATCTCAAGCGCGGCTACGAATTGGTGCAGGGGCCACAATTGTTGCGGGTAGAAACCTGGCAGCGTTCAGGCCACTATGATCATTATCGCGAGAATATGTATTTTTCGCAGATTGAAGAAGATGCGTATGGCATTAAGCCAATGAACTGCATCTCTCATATGCTGATTTATCGCAATTCACTGCGTAGCTACCGCGATTTGCCGCAACGTTATTTTGAATTGGGGGTCGTGCATCGCCATGAGAAATCTGGTGTGTTGCACGGGCTTTTGCGTGTACGCCAGTTCACACAGGATGACGCGCATATTTTATGTGCGCCAGAGCAGCTCGAAGGGGAAATTCTCAAGGTTATTGAGCTTATCCGTGACCTGATGCACCTCTTTGACTTCAAATACAAAGTTGCCATTTCGACACGTCCTGAAGACAGCATCGGTACTGATGAAGCTTGGGAGCTGGCCACGAATGCCCTTGTGCAGGCTGTGGAAAAAGCGGACATTCCCTATGAAATCAATGAAGGGGATGGCGCGTTTTATGGTCCCAAAATTGATGTGCGCCTGCTGGACTGTATTGGGCGTGAATGGCAGTGCTCTACCATTCAGGTGGACTTTACCCTGCCTGATCGTTTTGACCTGACCTATGTCGGTCAGGATGGCGAACGGCATCGTCCGGTAATGGTACACCGTGCTATTATGGGATCGGTAGAGCGCTTTATCGGTGTGCTGATCGAACAGTATGCCGGAGCGTTGCCTGTGTGGCTTGCGCCTGTGCAGGCACGTATTCTGACGGTAACAGATACCCATAATGATGCGGCAACTGCGCTTGCGACAGCGTTGCAGCAGGCAGGCATTCGTGCTGAGGTTGATACACGCAATGAAAAACTGGGCTTTAAGGTACGTGAAGCTCAGGTGGCAAAGATACCCTATATTCTTGTGATAGGGGATAAGGAAATGGAAGCTGGAGGCGCCAATGTGCGTCTGCGTACCGGAGATAACCTGGGTTTGCAAACTGCGGATGGCATTGTTGCCATGATCCGTGAGGATGCGCAAAAGCCCTTTCAAAGAGGAGGCATGCGTTATAGCTTCGCCTAGTACTACTCCCATGAACGGAAGAGGTCGTCGTGAGATGCCGCAGGACAGTGTGCGCCGTAATGAAATGATCCGGGCACGTGAAGTGCGCGTGATTGGCGCGGAAGGGGAACAGCTTGGAATTCTGTCGCGCTCGGAGGCCATTACCATTGCCAAGGAAGCAGGTCTTGATCTTGTTGAGGTCGCTTCTACATCTGAGCCGCCTGTTTGCCGTATTATGGACTATGGAAAGTTCAAGTACGAACAGCAGAAAAAAAAGCAGGAAGCCAAAAAACGTCAGACTGTGGTGCAGATCAAGGAAATCAAGGTTCGTCCCAAAACAGATGAACATGATTATGAAACAAAGCTGCGCCATATTCGTCGTTTTCTTGAGGCGGGCGATCGTTGCAAGGTAACGGTATTTTTCCGTGGGCGTGACATTGTGCATAAAGATCGTGGTGTGCTCATGCTTGAGCGCATTGTTCAGGATTTGCAGGAAATAGCAAAGGTTGATCAGGAGGCACGTGCCGAAGGGCGCACACTCCAGATGCTTTTGGTGCCCAGGAAATAATACCTGTCTGGGGCAATATTTTTCCAGAAATTTCCCATAATGCACAAAATGTCCTGTGTTTAGCTTGGGTGGTTGGTTGCGCGTAATTTTTCGTCTGGCACTTTTTGCTTGCGTCTGGAAACTTTTTACGGCAATATCCCATCCCCGTGCTTTTTTGTGTCTGTTGTAGTGGGACGGGCGAAAGAAGCCACGTGCGTTTCGTTGATAACACGAGGGAGGAGAAATACCATGCCTCAGATCAAAATTCGGCGCTCAGCCGCCAAGCGTTGTTCGGTAACTGGGAGCCGCAAGTGGAAGCGTCGTCGTCAGAGTCTGCGCCAGATCGGATGAGAGCCCGTC
>CAMTOM010000054.1 GCA_947074125.1 uncultured Desulfovibrionaceae bacterium | reverse complement strand
AATAACATATTCTTGGTAGTGTAATTTCACAAAACAGGCCTACAGTGTGCTTATTAGCATTCGCTGCTGTCAGTGAGGCATTGTTTGCCATACTTTTATTCTGGGTTTGTATTTATAGAATATTTTACTTTACTGCCCCAGATACAATTCTCCATGCTTTTGATATTATCCTCTATAATGTGAGAGTTTTTGGGGCGGTTGGGTTCCATAATAAAAGAAACCTTTTGCGGATCAGGCAAAAGGTTTCTTTTATGAGATAGGGTATAAAGGTATTTCTTTATATTTTACGTACTTCTGTATACCAGGCTCCTGCCTGTGCGAGGAGGGTTGTCGTGCGGCTGGCGAGTGCTTGAGGATCTTTGAGATAACCATCAAGCAGAAGGCTCGCGTCAAAAAGAGCCTGGATCATTTCTGGAAGCACAGTATCGTTGGCATCTGCATTATGGATGCGCAGCATAGTCCGCAGAAGGGGGTGGTTTTGATTGACTTCCAATATTTTGACAGGCATGGAATCGTCTTTTTGCATAACGCGCATGAGTTTTTCCATGGAAGAACTCATGGTGCCATCAGGAGAAACGAGACAGGCAGGGCTGTCGGCCAGACGGTGTGAAATGCGCACGTCTTTTACTTTATCGCCCAGAGTTGTTTTTATATAGGAAACAAGGGCGTCAAATGTGCCTTGTTCCTCTTCAGAAAGAGGCGGCAGTGTGTTTGTAGAGGCACCTTCTTCTGTATCTGAAAAGTCTTTCAGGTAGTCATCGGTGACAAACTCCACTCCCTTGATTTCCCAGTCCTTGTACTTGCCAAGACCATCCATGACAAATTCATCAAGTGGCTCAAGAAGGTACAATACCTCAATGCCTTTGCGACGGAATATTTCGCTATGGGGATTCAACTTGGCGGCTTCATTGCTGGGGGCTGCGACATGCCAGATAACCTTTTGTCCCTCGCGTGCCCGCTCTATGTATTGATCTAGCGAAACAACGCTCTCATGTTCGGTGCGCGAAGAGGAAAAACGCATCAATGAGGCAATGCGGTCACGGTTCACAAAATCCTGATAGCCCATCTTGAAGACTTTGCCATGACGCTTCCAAAAATCAAGATAGTTGTCAGGCTTGTCTTTCGCCATTTTTTCAAGATGATTGAGTGTCTGTTTGACAATCGTTTGCTGCATTTTGCGAATGATAAGATTTTCCTGGAGTGTTTCGCGGGAGATATTGAGCGGCAGATCTTCGGTGTCTACAACGCCTTTGAGAAATGCCAGATATTCTGGAATAAGTTCTTTGTTTTCGTGCTGGATCAGGACACGGCGTGCATAAAGATCCAATCCCCATTGGTCACGGCCGCTTGTCCAGATTTCGGCGCTGTTGTGCGGAATAAAGAGGAGTGCTGTGAACTGGACAGGCGCATCCACAGAAAAATGGAGAGTGTCCATGGGGTCTTGAGCATCATAGGTAAGCGATTTGTAAAAAGCGCTGTATTGCTCGGCAGTAATGGAAAACTTGGGTTCACGCCAAAGAGCGGGCTGTGTATTGACCTGCTTTCCATCTAAATAAATGGGAAAAGGAATAAAGCTGGAATGGCGACGAATCGTATTTTCGATGCGGTAGCTCTCAAGAAATTCTGAAGCATTGTCCTTGAGATGGGCAACAATGACTGTGCCGCGCTCAGGACCTTCCTGAGCTGGTGTCAGGGTGAATGTTCCCAAACCATCAGATGTCCATGTCGTTGCTTCCGCTCCTGCTTGATTGGGGCGTGATGTGACAGCGACGCTATTGGCAATCATAAAAATGGAATAAAAGCCCACACCAAAGCGTCCGATAATTTGAGCGGCATCTGGAGTGTTGGCAGGGGCACCTGCATTTTCTTTGTCTGGGGTGCTTGTGGCAGCGCTTTCCTCAGCCAGTGATGCAAGAAAAGCCTCAGAACCAGAACGGGCGATGGTACCCAGATTGTCGGCAAGCTCTTCGGCATTCATGCCGATACCTGTATCGTGTATGGTGATTGTTTTTGCCTCTTTATCCAGCTCAATACGGATTTCTAGAGGGAGTTCGGGATGCTGCGGGCTTTGACCCCGATTTTGTGCAAAACGCACTTTATCGAGCGCATCGGAAGCGTTGGATATGAGCTCTCGTAAGAAAATTTCCCTGTTGGTATAGAGAGAGTTGGTGAGAATATTGAGAACCTTGCGAACTTCTGCTTTAAATTCATGGCTTGTCGCCGTCATGCCTTTTCCTCCTGAAGTGTGAGACTGCTGCTTAAGTAAAGCCTGGTACGTGGCAGTCAAGAGGAAAAAAGATAATGAGTGCGTTTTTCAAAAAGATTTTGTCCATCGTTGCTTTAGCGATTGCTTGTTGGGGGAAGGGTCCCTTTTGGAAAAGGGTCTCCTTCCCCCAAACCCCCATCCCCCTAAAACTTTTCAAATGATAGAGGCAGGAGGGGGAGTTTACGTTGTTTTTCAGTACTCACAATGGGATGGTCAGTCCTTGGGGGGTAACTTGCTGAAGATAAAAAATTTTTAAGATTGTATTATTTAGACAGCGAGAGCCAAGATTTGTGAGAAGAGAGCAGGCTGTGAGATGTGAAGAAAGGGGGATGATAAAAAAGACCCGCTCCAGGAGCGGGTCTTTTGGGGGTTATGATAGTCTTGATGTTGCTATACGTCTGTACCACTACCTTCCATGGCCTTTTGCAGGGGGCTGAGCTCATCCAAAACCAGGGAAGTATACATCTGCGAAACTGATGTGGAAAATTCGGCAGACATGCTATGTTGTGCTGTGGTGCTGAGAACTTGTGTCTCAGGGGCTGAAAGAGACACTGGGGCGCTGATATCAATATATGAGAATATTTCAGCAAGGCTGTCCGAGCGCGCAGAAAAATCAGGAATGGGATGGAATTCCTGCATAGCCTGCATGT
Organism: uncultured Desulfovibrionaceae bacterium; assembly: GCA_947074125.1. Taxonomy (GTDB): domain Bacteria; phylum Desulfobacterota; class Desulfovibrionia; order Desulfovibrionales; family Desulfovibrionaceae; genus JAQVCS01. The sequence continues at coordinate 5,084 of CAMTOM010000054.1, read as the reverse complement.
CTGTATTTTGCAGAAATTCAGTAAGGTTGAGAGAACTGTCTGTGGTAAGTTCTGGCCAGATTGCCAGAGCGTAGGTATCAAATGAGGGAGGTGTAGAGATATTTTCGTTATGTGAGGTATATGTTTCCAAAATATCATCTGCAACATCGCCGATAAAAGACATTTCATCTGAGGCACCCACAGAGGCTCCATCTACAGAACTGAGAAGTTCTACATCAAGAGTTGTGAGGGCGGGGGCAGCATGAAGCCAGTCGAGCAGGTTGTCTTGCTGTGCAAAGACATCATCGGCTTCTGTAGAGAGGCCAATCTGCACGATAGTGCCATTGATAGCATCAGAAGATGGCGTAAGGGAAATATTGCTTTTCATAACAAATCTCTAAATGGTTAAGGCGTATGAAGCATTCTTTTCAAAAAAGTAATGCGCTTTGTTCTTTTTGTCAAGCAAGATGGACATATTTCCAAAGTAGTGTGTGGCGTTTGACAATAAATAAACTCCCGATACGGGAGTGTATCGGGAGTTTGTCAAACGAGATGTAAAGAAAAACGGTTGGTTGGGAGAAATGGATTTGCTAGCGGGGGCGTACTTCAAAGCGGCATGTACGGTCTCCTGTACACCAGCAATCCACTTCTTCTGCCACAAATTCTTTTCCTGTGAATCCAAAAAACAAACCTGCGACAAAGCCTTCATCATATGTGCAAACGCCGTGGCTGAGTTCTGGCAGACCTGAACAGTCCAAATCCTCGGAAACACTCAAGACGAAGGTGAGCGTGTCCATATTAACCTGTTCTACACGCAAAATGCCAATATTGAATTCCATAAGAGCCTGCTGTACGCGGCTGACAAAAGTATCCACGCTGTCACAAGTGCCAATAAATTTTTCAAAAAAATGTTTTCCTGCCAGAAAACCTGCGGCGTGTAACATGTGATCGGCTTCTTCTGTACCAAGCTTTTCTTCCATGATGTCACGCAGTGTATACTGAAAAAGGCGATACACTTCTATACGAGTGGTGTTGCCAAGATTTGGGCGACCTTCTTCAATGTTACCAATAAAGTCCCAGTTAAACTTGTAAAAGCGGGTGGTCATGTGTTTGTTCCTCATGGTGTGGGGGGTTGAAGGATACTCAAACTATATGAAGGAGAATCTGTGTTTGCCTAACATTGCATGAAAAAAAGTGCAACATCATTTTGTGTAAGAATAGGGTGAGGGCTAAGGGGGGTTTTGAGTAGTTTTTGTGTTGAAAAAGGGGGAGGTAGTATGGAAGAAAGGTATTTAAAAAAACATGTTGCAGCGTAAATGCTATGGTGTGTTCTCATCTGTATCTTTTTCTTGCGATTGCTGTAATATTTTGAGAATAAACTGTTCCTGCTTGGGAAGAATGACGCTTGTACTGAAGCGCTTCAGAATGGTCTCCCGAGCCTCCTGGGCAAGGTGGGTCAGGTCATTCTTATTTTCCAGAGCGTGGATGATTGTTTGTGCCAGTGCTTCGCTATCCCAAAAATCTGTGAGAAGACCATTGTGCTGGTGTTTGATAATTTCTGTTACGGGGGGGGTGTCTGATGCAACAACGAGGCTGGCACAGCTCATAATGTCCAGCAGGCTGGAAGGAAGAGCCAGTGGGGCTGTCATAAAAACATGTACCGATGAGGCTCGGATAATCGCCCGATACTCTTCATAATTGCAGAAATCTAAAAAATGTATTCGTGAACTGTCGACAGGAATTTCCCGCATCAATCTTTTCAGATAGCTTTCTTCTTCAGAGCCTTCATTTGCAATAGAGCGACCCACAATCAGAACATGACAGTATTTCCTGGCTTTCACAATACTTGGAAGGGATTTGTAGAATGTCTCAAAGCCCCCATAAGGAGAGAGAGTGCGTGAAATATAGGTTACTAAATCACGCCCTCCGCCGAGAACCGTGTCATCCAATTGGACGCTATTGCTGCCAGGAGTAAAATAATCCGTATTGATGCCTTCGTGCATCACATGGATCTTTTTTTGATGCTCTGGAGGAAAGTTGTCACGCTGCCATGAGGTGTTGGTGAGGGCAACTGTACACGCTGTGAGCTGGCCTACCTGGAAAAGATTGCGGATGGCCAGTGGAGCAAAGTCTGCTGGTATTGGTGCACTGATGCCTTGCTCAAAAAAACTTTGATCTGTCTTGCGATTAAAGTACCAGTCAAGACCAAGAATAAGGGGGGCTTTTGAAAATATTTGTGGCGCAAAAAAACCACAGGCGCTACTGGCGTTGGCGTAGATAACATCTGGTTCAAAGCCAGAAACACGCAATTGCTCCATGGCAGAACCAAAGGCTTCTGCTCGCCTCGCGAGGCTGAGAAAGGTTTGCTCACGGATATTCTGCTTATTGGCAGTTGTAGGATAGCGCACGTATGAGTAACGAACCCCGGGTGTTTCCTGTTCTTTCTTTTTATACTCAGACAGGAAAGCAACATCATAGTGTCCTGATGCAGCAAGATAGGGAACGATATGCCGAAAATGGGCAGGATGGGATCTGTCCAGAAAAAGAATTCGCATGGTGGCGCGTATACCCTTATTGGAAACTTTCTAATCGAGAAGGCCTAAAAAGGTTTTTGAGTCCGCTCTCGTCTAGATGTTTTACTTTCCCCGCCTTCCATATAGAGGAAGGCGGGGAAAGGTGGTTAGTCTACTTGAGGCTGTGTGATATTTGTTCCTCTGTATGTCATAATCTGTTTACCTTCGGCAGAATAAACAACAGAAGCGAGCATTTCAACAATAGATTGATCATAAATCGCATCTTTTGAGCGAAGGATATTTAACGCTTTTTCTACAGGCATGGCTGTACGGTAAGAGCGTGGGCTGATCATGGCGCAGAAGGCATTCAGAACAGCGAGAACTCTCGCATGAATACCGATTTCATCGGCTTTAAGACCACGTGGATAACCGCTACCGTCAATGTTCTCATACATTGTGTAAATGGACTCTGTGACGGGAAGACCGAAATCAACATAGCGAAGCACGGAGAATGCGTGTTCGGGAATGCGCATAAGTTCTTTCTGTTCTTCCTCTGAGAGCTTCTCTGTTTTGGCGAGTAGCTCGCGTGGGACAAAGAGACGGCCGATCTGAGAAAGGCTTGTGGCGATTTCCAGAGTCTGACGGTCTTTGGGATCAAGAGCCATCTGGCGGCAAACCTGATCAGCAAATTCTTGCATAAGGGAAGAATGACCTGTCAGATAGGGATCTACGCTTTCGATAGCGCGAATGAGCGCTGTAATGGTATTGTGTTGTTGCTGTTGCTGTTGCTGACTGCGCAGACGGAACTGAGTAATATCCTGGAAGATAGCGACAGCACTTTTGTTCTCTTCGCTACTTGTTTCAACGTCCGTGGCAGGAAAAAGGGTAACGCGGTACAGGTGGATATCTGTACCTTTCAGGAGGGAGATTTCTATTGTTTCCCCTTTTTGCGACTGAGTGACATTGCGAATGCCTTGTAACAGCGTTGTTGTTATGGTGCTGTCAAAAAGAGAAACAAGTGTTTCTTTTTCTGTTTCTTCAGGAGACTTTCCTACAATCTTGCCAAAAGCGGGATTGCATATCTGGATTTCTCCGTTCAGATTGTACATGACAAGACCCACATCAAGAGAGGCGTTCACACCATCAAGCAAGCGCTTTTGTTGCTGTGTGAGACGATAGAGTGTTTCAAAGTGGGTCGCGAGCTGTTTTTGCTGGCGGCTGACAAGGCTGCGCCAGATCAATCCCATGATCAAAAGGATACCGAGAGCGATCAGGAAGCCTATGCCATAAATAGTATAGGCGCGATAGCGCATTTGTGACAGAATTTCAGAAGCGGGCTTTTCCAGTACAAGCCACCAGTTTTGTTCCGGAATTTGTGTGCCAATAGAAAAAACATTTTCTGTGCCTGTAAGTGCGATACGTTCTGCAAAAGGAATTTCAGATTGCGTAAAAGGAGCATCTTGTTGCAGGGGGATGGGCATGGCAGGCTGCACTTGAAGATTTTCCCAGGTATTGCGGTGTTTCTGGACAAGATATGCTTTCAGACCACTTTCATTAGGGATGTCTCTGGAAAGAAAGCGGGAAATCTGAGCAGTAACAGGAACGCTGAGTAAAAGGGCTCCCAGCTCCTGCTTGCTTTGCTGTGGTGTGAGATCGGCGTGAAGTGGTGCGGCAAAATCAAGTACAAGCCCTGCTGATGTGCCACGTACTGCTGCGAAGGTAATGCTGCGCTGTTCCAGAGCTTTTTTAATAATGTCGTGCTGCTCTGGTGTTACGGCATTGGGGCGCACCATGGCGGAGAGAATGGTGACACCTTCCTTGTTTACAATACGGACATCTGTCATGCCGTTAAAGTTCATGAAGTCCATCAGAACATTACGCAGCAGAGGAATCTGTTCAACCAGTATTGAAATGTCTTTGGGGAGGCCTTTGGGATTTTCCAGCTCATTGATTTGTGTTGTTGCTCTACTGTCAAGCTGGCCGACATCAGCAGCGAATTGGCGGTAAAGCTCTGATGTGCTGATCCGTCTGGCTTGTGATTCCAGCTCTGTGTTCCAGAGTGAAATGGCTTTGCTTGTACTGGATACCCATGCAGAAAGGAGGCGCTCCTGCTCTGCAAGAAGCTTTTGGCGCTCGGTAGCATAATACGTGCTGCAAAGCACATAGGCTGCGGTGAGGATGGCGATGGTAACGCCTAGCGCAATCATCTGGACAACGCTTTTGGGAATCGTGGTATCAATTTTTGAGGGGGGAATGTGCTGCGTGCTCATATTTGTGTTCTCCGCGCGTCTGGCTGTAAGGTGGTGATGTCTCTCATATATTTGTTTCAGGAGATAGTGAGGCAGCCTGTGTTGATAACGTCTTCTGTTCTTACCTGCACTGCCATGCCCTGTAAAGTCTGTTAGGCATATTCCTGTATTTTTTATTGAAATTTTCCGTTTTTTGTTATTGAAAGCGAAAAGGGAAAACAAAAAAGTTACCTGGTTTTATTATTGTGATATTCTCAATATTTTTATTATTTTGTTGCGCGATCAATATATGCCTGTACAAGATCTTTTTTGGGCATCGCATGCAGCCATCGCTCTGACTCAT
>CAMTOM010000053.1 GCA_947074125.1 uncultured Desulfovibrionaceae bacterium | reverse complement strand
ACAAGGGCGCTTACAGCGCCCTTTTTTATTGCTTCCCGCATACATATCGCGTTTATAAAAAGATACTGCACGCATAGTAGTGACTTTTACAAGGTAATCATATAAACTTTGCACAGGAGTGCGCAAAATAATGGCTTTTCCCACAAAAAGCCCTCAAGAAGACCTCCCCTGAACCACAGCAAAAGCGAAATACCATGAGCCAGCAACCCCCAGATCCCCATGATATCCCATCACGCGTCAGCAGCGAAGATGTCATACAGGAAATACGTACGATCTTGAACATGAGCACGCCTCAGGAAGCACTCCCTGAGCATCTCGCTCAAATAGATGGCATGATCGAGCTGCATGCGGAAATATGGGGACTACGCAAGCTTGCTCTGGCTATTTCACAGGGGGATCTCAACTATATCAGCCGCCAGCGAGGCTTTACCATTGGGGCCTTAAAAGCTCTTCAGGCAAACCTTCGCCACCTTACCTGGCAGGCTCAGTGTATTGCCAGGGGTGAATTTCAGCACCGCGTCAAATTTCTTGGCGAATTTTCCACAGCTTTCAACTCCATGACGGAGCAATTGGAAAATACCATCGCCGAATTGCAAAAGCTGAATGAAAAATATCGGGAGATGTCGTATACAGATCCGCTTACTGGCGTCTTTAACCGCCGCGCCTTCATGGATATGGCATTGGGCGAAGTGGCACGATGCCAGCGTAAAGCCTGTACAACAGCATTTATCCTCACAGACATCGATTTCTTCAAAAAAGTTAATGATACCTATGGACACGCTGCAGGCGACATCGTGCTTTGCGAATTTACCGATCGCTTGCGTCAATGCCTGCGTACAGGAGATGTGTGCGGACGCATAGGCGGTGAAGAATTCACCATCATGCTCCCGGAAACTCCCCTGGCAGATGCGTGTATGGTCGCTGAACGCCTTCGTTTGGCTATTTGCGCGACTCCAGTTTTTTCAGAAGAGCTTGCGATACCCATCTCTGCCAGCTTTGGGGTTCACTGCCTCGAAGAAAGCATGTTCGCCAGCTCACCAGAACAAGCACTTACCCGCTGCTTGAAAATCGCAGATGAAGCTTTGTACCGAGCCAAGGAACAAGGGCGTAATTGCGTTGTCCCTGGAAAATAGTTTGCAACAAAATTTATGTTAAAAAAAAATCATTTACATCCAAAAAAAGATAGTTTAAAAATTTTTACTAAGAGATTCGCCACCATAGCACCATCTGAAAGTCTAGCCCATGAAAAAAGCTTGACGAAATACAGACATATATGAAATATTCACCTCGTGCTCAACCTCACCTTCTTACAATTTAAGCAGGTGTAAAGAGACTCTGTTCGCAGAAAGTCATACAACAGGCACAACTTTATAGGAGACGGATGATGAGTAAAGGATATTTTGGAAAACTGGCGACAGTCGCACTGATTCTGGGAAGTTTCAGTGTTGCTCAGGCTCAGACTACTATTTATGACACGGTAAAGGCAGTTCTGGATTACAACCCCTCCCTGAAGTCCATCCAGGAAAATAAGGTTGCACTGGAATACAATCTCCAGCAGGCACGTGCTGGCTGGTTCCCCAAGTTGGATGCAAGCGCTCAGGGTACTCTGTCTGAAAAGCAGACCCAAAAACACCCTTGGGTTAATGGCGACAACTACGACACAGGTTTTTCTGCCAGCTTGCAGCTTTCCCAGACCCTGTGGGATGGTCTTGCCACACTGAATTCTGTACGCGCTTCTGAATTCCGTTTGGAATCCATTGACCATCGCGTATTTGACACATCGACTTCTCTTGCCCTGGAAGGCATCATTGCCCATACCGACGTGCTTACCCGCCAGACTGTTGTGGGTCTGACCCGTACGTATGTAAAAATGCACAGAGAAATCTTGAACAAACAGAGCAGCCTCAGCCGTTCTGGTGTTGGCACCACAGCTGACTACACCCAGGCTATGGGTCGTCTGCTCCGTTCTGAAGCAACTCTGTCTGAATCCATTGCTGCTTTCGACAATGCCCATACCATTTATGCCCAGCTGACAGGCAAAGCTGCCCCTGCTGATTTGGTCGTTGCTACCGCTCCATCACCTGCTTACAGCGCAGTTGATGCTGCAGTTGACGCTGCCCTTAACAGCAACCCTAAAGTTAATGCGTACAAGTCCGATGTAAAGACTGCACAGAGCGAACGTGACAAACTTGCCGCCGCCTTCCATCCACAGGTTTCTCTGGTAGGTGCTGCAGGTTACACAGACCCTGCCAGCGGCTCTCACAAGAAGACCTATATGACTGCAAGCGGTCCTCAGACCAAGCAGGAATATAATGACAACCAGGTCGACTTGAGTGCTGGTATCCAAGCTACTTGGAACCTCTTTAACGGTGGTGCTGACAGAGCCGCTTATAAAGCTCAGTCCGCAAGCATGCGTCAGACTCGCCAGGATCTTCACTCTGTAGCTGACAGTGTCATTCAGGATGTAAAAACAACCTGGACGAATTACAACACCTACTTGGAACTGGAAAAGTCTTATGCATCAGCTCTGGAATACAACATCCGCACCCGCGATGCTTACATGCGCCAATACACCATGGGCATGCGCTCCCTGCTGGATGTGCTTGATGCAGAAAGTGAACTCTACAGCTCGTCTGTTAACCTCACTAATGCCAGAGCCAACAAAGTTATCGCAGCTTACAAGCTCCTGGCTCTTGAAGGCCAGTTGCTGCCTGAACTGCAGCTGGAAACGCCTCCTCTGCCTCTTGAAGACATCACCAATAACTGGTAGACGGCGTTTTCATTACCTCAAAGCTCAAAGCTCTTATTCCCAGAGAATAAGCGAGGCTTAATGTTTACGATTGGTACAGAGCCTGGATTCATATGAGTCGGGCTCTGTACCCCGTCTATAAGGTGCAAAAAAACAGTTGTGGCAACCAGCATACGGATGGGACGCTGGTACACCGTCAACAAATGCGCCTTACAGGTGTATGGCATATGGATGGCAGAATCCGATCAGCCTCTCGAGCGCTTTTTCGGTATGACGCCTCCTTTTCACCAGTAACAGTGCAGAGGCGCAAAGATGGCTCGCAGTACCGAAGAAAGAAAGACAGCCACCCCCTCGACTAATGAGCGCGTTATCGTGCTTCAGGAAAAATCTCTCCTGCATGCTGAGCAAGAAAGCGTTGCACCATCCAACTATCAGGAACACCCCCTTAGAATTGAAAGTGCGTTCAAGGAAGCTTCGTCTTCACAGACATCTGCTGTCCCCGCATCAAATCTTCTTCAGGGAACAGCGTCATCTGATACTGAGAAAACTTCTTTTTCCTCTTCGTATTCGCGTACTGAAGAAGAAGATCTTGTCTCACCCTCTTCAGATACAGCGCAGTCGCGTAAAAATAATCCTTTTCCTTCTTCCCTGCTGCCACAACCTGATTCTGAAAAGACATCGGATGCGGCACCACAGGCAAGCACACTGCGCTCTTCTCTTATTCGCATAGAACCTTCCCCAGAAGAAGTGCTCACTCCAGGAACCGATCTTTTACCTGGGCGCATGCCTTTTAGCGCCACAGGCAGTGGTTTGAACTCCGTATTGCTTAAGAGTACCGTATTCGCACAGGCCAATGATTTCACACCACAAGAAAATCATACGGCTGTTGAAACCGCTTCCAATCGAGTTACCCTGCGAAGCACTGTTTTCGACGATTTTACCAATAATACTTCAGACAACATTACTCCTTCTTCGAATCCCAACAATAACAGTACTGCCAGCTTTATGAGTGCTTTGCTTGCTACGGAAAAAAGCGCAGACCCCTCTAAAGACGAGTCTTCATCGATATCTCTGGGCAGCAGGATATTGCATTCCCACTCTGAAAGGGATACGAATAGCAGCGCAACAGCACCACTGTCTCAAACCAGGGAAAAGTCTAAAGTTTCCACAACTTCAGACGATCCTTTTGCTTCTCTGCTCAGAGACGAAACATTCAGCACCACTGTTGCCCATAAGCCTTCTGATCACGAGAATCATGAGGCACAACATACTGATACTCCTTTGATATCAACTTCAGTTTCCGCCCATGCGACGGAAACATCGTCCGCGCAGGGGGCGCAGACGGGTACTATTCACACTTTTTCAACCGAGGGTAGAGCTATTTTCGAGCAAACTTCTACGGGTCAGTCACATGCGGAAAAACAACAGGGGGAAGAGCCCGTTACCACCACCAATTCCTCTGCCGCAGATAGCCAAAATGATCAGGACACCACTGCCGCAGCTTCCCATATTGCAGCATCTACACCTCACACCTCTGATACCTTGATCGGTGATGCAGAAGCACACGAACCCATTCAGCCTGACAACCCACTGGCACCCCAAGATACTTCCGAGGAATCCACGGTACGTATTTCAACCAAGCGAGATGAGGCTATTCTGAACTCTTCCAATGCCTCAGCTCCCCCACAACAGGCAGCCCCACAAGAGTTGGGACTTGCTCCAAGTGAGGTTGACTTCTTGCCGCCTTTCCTCCAGAGCCTGATCACACTTTTCCGCCTCCATGGAAAACGCATCTCAGGTGCACATCTTCAGTCTGCCCTCGGCAACAGTGCCCCTTCCATGGCAGCCTGTCAGCGTGCCGCACGTTCTTTGGGTTTGGATTCGCGCCTTGTGCACCGTCCCAATCTCTCGGAAATTTCACACCTGGTTCTGCCCTGTCTTTTGATGCTTACAGGCAACCGCAGTTGTGTACTGACTTCCCTCAATGCGGAAGAAAATACTGCTGAAGTTATTTTCCCTGAATTTGGCCATGACAGCACAAGTGTTCCTCTGGATTCCCTGATTCAGGAATATTCTGGTTACGCCTTGTTTGCCTCCCTTGATCCCGATGAAGACCGCCTGCTGCGTCCTTTGGCACAGGCAGGTGAGCGTCGCTGGTTCTGGGATGTTATTTTACACTATTCTCCCATGTACAAACAGGTCGTACTCATCTCTTTGGTGACGAACCTGCTTGCTCTTATTGCTCCCTTGTTCATCATGAACGTGTATGACCGTGTTGTTCCCAACCTTGCCTATGAAACCTTGTGGGTATTGGGGGCTGGCGCTATTGTTGGTTATGTTTTTGAATTCTTCCTGCGCTTGATGCGTAGTATGTTTACTGAACGGGCGAGCCGCAATATTGATGTTGTGCTCTCCACACGCCTTATGCAGCAGATCTTGGGCATGCGTATGGCTGACAGACCAGCGTCTTCAGGGGCTCTCATGAATAACATGAATGAGTTTGCCATGTTGCGCGACTTTTTCAGTGCCACTACCCTGCTGACACTGGTCGACTTGCCCTTCCTTGTCTTCTTCCTGTTCATCGTAGCGTTCATCGGTGGCAGCATTGTTATCATTCCAATTTTTGCGGTATTTTTCCTTCTGTTTGCTGTCTACTCAGCCCAAAGAACCCTGCGGCGCTACTCCATTGTCAGCCATGAAGGTAATATCGAAAAGAACGCCCATCTGGTTGAACTGGTTACCGGCCTTGAAGCCATCAAGATGGCTGCCGCTGAAAACCGGATGCTCCAGATTTGGGAAAAAATTGTAGGCTACTGTGCCGGCAACACCGAAAGAGAAAAAAAGGTAAATGTTTACGCTGTAAACCTCGCCCTCTTTATCGCACACGTAGTCTCCATTGCCCTGATTATCTGGGGTGTGTATCTCATTGGTGAAAATGCCATGACAGTCGGTGGTCTTATCGCCTGTAACATGCTTATTGGTCGGGCCATGTCATTTATCGTTCAGTTGGCTATGCTTCTGACACGCTACCAGCAGGCTCGCATTGCCCTGACAACCCTGAACCGCCTCATGGATCTGCCTCCCGAACGCAAATCTGAAGCTCCCAATGTCGACTTCGGACATTTGCCCCATTCACTGGAATTCACCCATGCTTCATTCACCTATAGTGGTGCGCATGTACCTACCATCCGTGATATGAACCTGATTATCCGTCCTGGTGAAAAAGTGGCGATTATTGGTAACATGGGTTCTGGCAAGAGTACCTTAACACGCCTTTTGGTAGGCCTGTATGAGCCTTCTGAAGGTGCGGTGAAATTCGGTGGTGTGGACTTGCGCCAGCTTGATATTACTGAATTGCGTACCCGCATCGGTTTCATGCCACAAGAAGCCGTGCTCTTCCACGGTAGTGTGCGTGATAACATCGCTCTTGGCACACCGTATATTAAAGACCAGCTTATTCTGCGTGCTGCCTGGCTCGCAGGCGTCACAGACTTTGTCCGTCAAAATCCTGCTGGTTTTGCCATGCAGGTTGGAGAGCGCGGCAATAATCTCTCTGGTGGACAGAGACAGGCTGTGTCGCTGGCACGTGCCCTGCTCCATGATCCTGATGTTATCATCCTTGATGAACCTACAAGTAACATTGATGGTCTGACAGAAACCGCTATTAAAAATCGTCTGCGCACCATCTTGAAAAATAAGACTCTGATTATTAATATGCATCGTATGAGTTTGCTTGATTTGGTAGATCGCGTTATTGTTCTTTCCGATGGCATTATTGTCGCTGATGGTCCCAAGCACGAGGTTCTCAAGCGCCTGAGAGGCTAGGCCTGAATTGACAAGAGCCACGAGAGCAACACCTTATTACTTTTGTTTGCAGGAAATGAAGAATGCCTATCTATAGAGAAAAAGAAGAAGAAGCTATCAGCGCGAATGAAGAGCTGAAGTACATGGGTGCTTTGGATGCTGCCTGGCATAATCAGGGAGATCCAAGCCGGCACAGGATGTCTATCCTCCTGAGTTCTCTGATTTTTGTCTTTATCGCCTGGGCTGCCTGGGCAAGTATTGATGAAGTCAGTCGAGCCATGGGACAGTTGGTGCCTTCAGGGAAAAACCAAGAAATACAGCATCTTGAAGGTGGCATTCTGAAAGAACTCCTGGTACGTGAAGGACAGGTTGTTCAGAAGGATCAGATCCTGGCTCGTATTGAAAACGTGAGCGCAGAAAGTCAGGTACGTGATACGGAAACCCGTATTCACGAGCACACTGCTGCTATTATCCGTCTTGAGGCAGAAATAGACGACAAGGAACCTGTGTTTTCTAAAGAACTCATGGATGCTGTGCCACAAATCGTTGAAAACGAAAAAAATGCTCACAAGACACGCCAGATAGAACAGCAGCAAAAAGAAAGCATGCTGGAATCACAGCTGGAACAGCGCAAGCAGGAACTTCAGGAACAGTCCAACCGTCGATCGACTTTTTCTCAGGCTCTCTCACTGGCCTCACGCCGTGCAGATCTGGCACGCCCATTGGTTAAGCAGAATCTCTATCCTGAAGTTGACTTTCTTAACCTGCAACAGGAAGTTGTTCGTCTGCGTGGTGAAATCAGCGCTGCAACCAACAATATCTCCAAAATTGAGTCTGCCATTAAAGAAGCTGGACAGCGCAAGCAACTCAGCCGTGCGGAATTTCGCGCTGAAGCAGTGAAAGAACTCAATAAGCGCAAGTCTGAACGTTCTTCCCTGGAGGAACTGCGTACCACTGGTTCTGACCGCGTCAAGCGTACAGAACTGCTTTCCCCAGTTAATGGTGTTATCAACAGTATCAAGATCACGACAATCAACGGGGTTATCAAGCCTGGTGAAATTGTCATGGAAATCGTTCCCAAAGAAGACTCTCTGTTAGTTGAAGCCAGAGTCCGCCCTGCTGATATTGCCTTTATTCATCAAGGTCAGAAGGCTTCAGTGAAAATTACTGCATATGACCATGCCATCTATGGCAGCCTGGACGGCGTTGTTGAGCAAATCAGTCCTGGTACCATTAGAGATCCTGTGACTAATGATATCTACTATGTCGTAAAGGTTCGCACAAAAAATGACGGTATTCAGCACAAGGGAACTGAGCTTCCAATTACCCCTGGTAGGGTCGCAAACGTGGATATTCGAACGGGTAAGACAACAGTATTGAGTTATCTTCTGAAGCCAATCTTCGTCTCAAGAGCGAATGCGTTAAGCGAACGCTAGCACTCGTTCATTCCTTCATAAAACGTACCAAAGCGCCTACTCCTCACCGTGGTG
>CAMTOM010000052.1 GCA_947074125.1 uncultured Desulfovibrionaceae bacterium | reverse complement strand
CCGAAACAGTACCACACACAGGTGGAGACTGACGACGCTGAGCGGACAGCCACGCGAAGCGCCAAAAGGGGCGGGGCTGTAGGCAAAGGTCCAGGCCAGTGGCTTTTCCAGAGCGGCGCCTAATGTGGTTGTGCCAGAAGGTCGTGAGCCAATAAGATATACGCGCGATGTAGGAGTCATATTATATGCCCTGTAATTGGTTATTGGAACTGGTGGACGCTGTTTCGGCATTATCCTTTATTCTATGCGAAAAGGGGTGGTGTTGGAACTGGTGGACGTTGTCCCCCAGACCCCTGGCAGGGAATTGAATCCCCTGCACCCCCAATTGTCGCCGCCATCCCGCTTTGCGGGACGACAGCGAAAAAGGTCGCGGGAGCCACTTCTTTTGCGCTGTGAGCGTGTTGTTGAGGAGCTTCAAATAACATTCGTTGCTGTATATGTGGGTACGCTGTCAATCTTTTTTGTGCCGTGGCTGTGGGGAAGTAGTCAGATTTTTTGTGCTGCTCATGTGATGTAGAAGCCTCTGAAAAATGTAGAAGAAAAGGGTGTGTTTCACAAGAGTCTTGAGAGAAGGTGTTTTGGGGAAAGCTTTGAGTTGTGCGGAGAAATATGAGTTTTTGCAAAAAATGCTTGCCAAAATAGGGTAGTTTGTATACAAGTGGTTTCGCGCCGAAGTGGTGGAATTGGTAGACACGCTAGATTCAGGTTCTAGTGAGGGCAACTTCGTGGGGGTTCGAGTCCCTTCTTCGGCACCATAGCAAGACGAACGGCTTAGAGGAAATATCTGTTTCTTCTAAGCCGTTTTCTTTTTGTGAGAAGATCTTTTTGTCTGGTATCAGGATGTCAGAGTTACTTCTGGGCGAAGTTTCCTGATATGTGTGATAGCCTCTTCTCTTGTGGCGCACCTACCTTCCAGGAGCAAAATTTCTGTTATGACAGTGGCACTTCGAGTCATTCCCAAGGCGCAATGTATCAAGACTGCGCCATCTTTTTTAAAGTCCATGTAAGCATCGACGGCGCGTCTGATTTCTTTTGGTGTTGGTAGGAGCAAGTCCATCATAGGGATAGAGGCATATCTCGTGTGGTGACTTGCGGGGCTTCTGGGATATTCTGCCGTCAGATCAATAACCGCGCAGTTGTCTACAGGTAATTGGTGTGGAAAGCCTCCCAACCACAATCCAGAAATAACTTCTACAGCAGGCGGTGCTTTGAAAAAGAAATATCGCGTCAGGCGAGCGCCCAGTTCATATGGTGCAAGGATAATTCTGGAGTCTGTACAGCGTTTTCCCGCATTTGATCCAGTGCCTTCACTTTTCCGAAAAATTTCGGAACCTGCGCGCAAATATCCCCATGTCAAAACAAACATTGTCAATGCCGGCCACAACAAAAGCAGGTACCAGCCTCTCAAGGTGAGAGCAAATAGCGTAAGGACGAAAGCTGCGATTCCGTAACGGAGCGCGAGTTTCCGTGCTTTTTGCGGCAATGATGTTTTCCAGGGTTTACCTGGAACAAGTGGAATGAAGTAGCAGCAAATCAAGCCTGCAATAATACCAGTGATGCCATCAATAATGTGATGCTGATAGGTTGTGAAAACAGAGATGGCGATAATAATTGCCCAGATATGGACAATGATTTTCCATTTGGCTGGCGTATGGCGTTTGTACGCTGCCCAGAGTAATACAAGCAGGCACAGATGCAGGGAGGGTGCCTGATTGAACGGCAGGTCAAATGTCCCCAAGACATCGAACATCCAGCGGAAGAGTGGCTGGGTGATTTCTGGCTTGTCAAAACTGAATCGTAAAGGAAACAGAAGAAATCCTGTGACGCATATTACTGTCGCCATAATGAGGCGTGCCGCGTGGCGATCCATTTCCTTCTTGTCGGTGAACAAAAAGAGCGAGAATGCGTAAAAGGCGTCGATGCTCCAATACGGAACAATAGTCCATGACCAGAATGGGATATGTTTTTCCCAATCAAAAACATAGCTGCCGACATAATCGAGAGATGCCGTATACTGGTTGGCAAATCCATACGTCAAAAAGAAGAAGGGGCCAAGAAAGCATAGCCATGCAAGCGAACGCTTCCAGGGTCTTTGTGCAGAGAGTTCCAGCATGGTTTATCCGTTAGGCGTGCTTTTGGTCGTTTTTTTTGCTGTTTTCGTCATGATGGGAGCAATTCGTCTTGCCAGGGCAACGGAAAAAATTCCCTGCGGTTCAATATATTGGGCAATTTTTTTAAAGCCAGCCTCGGCAACGAGGCAGTCCATTTCGGCTTGAGAGCGGCAACGCATAACCCATGGAATCCCATTTCTGTGACTGGTGAGGACACGGGCGATAAATTCTTGTTGTGGATGCCAGGGTTGGTTGGTGTACACAAGGTATCCGCCTTCCTGAATGGCTGCACCAATACCTTTAAGAGAGTTCAGCACAAGGTCATTTTCGGAAAAAAGTTCATACAAGCCGGAAACAATGGCTAATGTTGGTTTGGTAGGTGTGGATGCGAGGCTTTCCGCGTCAAAGGCATCTCCTTTAACAAAAGAGACTTTGCTCGCAAGATCCCGTTTCTGTATCTGTGCTGTACCCTGTTCCACATTGAGTGGGCTGAAATCACGCAATACTGCACTGTCCCACCCGTCATCTCCAAGAGCTTCCAAAGTATCTAGTACATAACGACCATGTCCTGCGGCAACATCCATGATGTGTACTGCTTTGTCTGCTGCACGCAGTTTTTGCGCAGCAAGAGCGATCAGTTCTTCCAGCATTTTTTTGCGATCACGAATGCCTGTCCAGCCAGGGCTTTCCAGATAGGCACGATCCAGAGATCTTCCCACGAAATGTGTACCGCCGATCTCATTGCGGTAGACATAATCAAGAGTGCTGCCGGAATCAAAACCAGTTTCCAGCCCAAGCTTCATGCCATTTGAAGATGGCCCTAAAAGCTGAATGACTTTGCGTGCAAGACAAAAATATGCGCGCTTGAGCGAGAAGAGTGGGAGTGGTGTTTCAAGTTCTTTGCGCATTGTTGCTGATGCGCCGTAGCGGTCAGCCCAGAGTAATGGAGGACGCATTGGTGCCGCTTGTTTCTTGTGGAAGCCTCGTTCTGGAGTTGGTGCGAATGCGGCGGTGATGAAGGAACGGACATGGGAGAAGACGGAGTCACGATTTTTTTCTCCGAAGGTATCATGATAAAATCCCGGCATGAGGTGTCGTTCATTGAGTGGATGATTCAGGCGATTGTAAAAAAGGTGTTGTGGTTTGTGATGTACCACCCAGTCAGCCCCAGAAATAAACATCTGCACAGGAACGGTAATTGCGGCGGCATCTGCAACGATACGCTCCGAAATGGTATACAGCCCTGTTAGGATACGTGCTGAAATGGCACGGGTGATCAATGGGTCAGAGTTAAATGAAGCGATACGTTCCGGATCGTGACTCAGAAATTTGGCTTTAACATAAGAATTGACGAAAAAGTTACCCCGTCTTTTTTTCCAGAAAGCAATGGCGCTGCGAGCGAAGGGGACATAGAGCTTAACCTTGAATGCTGGTGAGGCAAGAATGAGTGCGCGGATATTGGGTGCGTAATCATGAACCCAAGCAGTGGCCAGTACTGCCCCTACGCTTTGAGCCAGTATGACGATATTGTCTTGTGCGATGCCGTATTGTGTTGTGATATGTGCAATAAAGGTATCAATATCCCGCACCAGAGCTTCAATGCTTGGCGCATCACCGCGTTTTCCTGGTGACTGGCCGTGACCTCTCGCATCCCAGGCAAAAAAATCAAAATCATTCAGACCGAGCTCTTGAACAATATGTTCTGTTCTGCCTGAATGTTCATGTCCTCTATGGAATATAACAATAGCTTTGGCTGGGCTGTTGCGTTCTTCCGCGTTGTGGGCAGGCCAATGTCGATAGAAGAGTTCTGTATTGTCGAAGGTGGTAAAATGCTGTTCTTCAGCGATACGAGAGGTTGCGGTCATGGCTGTCTCCTGTGCATGGTGTGCGATTATTCTTCGTCGTCTGTTTCTGTTGTTAGTCGTGCCAGGGTTTGTATTCGGAGTGCATCAAAAATGTGTTTTACCTGTGTTTGGAATGTTTTTTTGTCACTTGTGGCGAAAAAGGCTTCTCCTACGCAAATGTCAGCAAAGAGAGGCACTGGAATCCAGCTTCCTTTGGGCAGGGCGCGGCCGAGTCCGTGCAGGTAGACTGGACAAATGGGGATACTGGGGAATCGTCGTGCAAGATGCCAGAGGCCAGGTTTGATTTCTCCCATTATGTTCGGGGAACCGCGTGTGCCTTCGGGAAAAAGAAAGAGGATGCCTTCATTTTCCAGAACAGTCACCATGGGAGCCAGTGGGTCTTTGCCTCCTTTTCGGGCGATGGGCACAAGTCCGGCGACATGTTCTGCTAAAAATCGTGTTGTTGTGTTGGTGAAAAAGTAGTCGGCGGCTGCCGCGATTTTGATGGATGGCACGAGACTGAGCGGAAACAGGTTTAAAAGCATCAGCGCATCCAGATGGCTGTTGTGATTGGCTATCACGATGGCTGGACCGTGTAGGGGAAGATTTTCCTTGTGGCACAGGGCGTACCCCATCCAAAGTGTGGTCATGGGGCGAAGGGCAGCCGCAAAGACTTTTCGGTAAAATGCGCTCATTGTCTTAATAGTACAGGTAATACAGGATGTGGAAATACAGGGGGGCGGTGAAGGTCAGGGAGTCGAGTCGATCCAGAACACCTCCATGCCCGGGCAAAAATGTGCCGGAGTCTTTGACGCCAATGTCGCGCTTCATCGCGCTCATAACAACATCCCCCAGAAAGCCGAACACACCAATGAGCAAACCCAGTCCGGCAGCGTATACTGTGGTAAGCGGAGTAAATATTGGTCCTAAAAGCATCGTCAATACTATTGTTGTGCAGATGCCGCCAAGCAGACCTTCCCAGGTTTTTTTCGGGCTGACCAGGGGAAGTACGGGATGTTTGCCGAGTGTTTTTCCCCAGATGAATTGGGCGATATCATTCGCTTGTGTCAGAAAAACCAGCAAGAAGAGGAGTGATGCGCCAGAAATCATTCCGAATGCATTTTGTTTTTCAGGCAGTGCCAGGAGATAGGCCATGTGACTGAGGGAATATACTGTGGTCATCAAGCCCCAATGCAGTGTTGCTGTGGCGCGCAAAAAACCTTTGGGGTGACCCGCGAGCACCATGCGGCTAGGCAGAAAGAGAAAGAGGTATACTGGGATAAAAATGATGAACATGCCATACCAGCCAATACCAGCCCAGGTGTATTGCAGAGGAATGGCGACATAAGCCCAGAGAAAAGCCCATCTGTCCTGATTTCTGGCTGGAGTGAGCGTGATAAATTCTTTGAAGGCAAGAAAACTGACAAGACCGAGGAGTATTTGTGGCCAGGGCTTGGGGGCAATGAATACGGGGAGTAGAAAAAGCAGTATCCAGCCCCACGTTTTAATGCGAGTGAGGATTTCCTGTTTTGAGGGAGAATCATTGGGGAGTATGTAACGGCTAAAAGCCCAGGCCATGACAAGAAGTGCATACAGGGCAACAAGAGCGAAGTGCAAAACGGTCCTGACGCGCCTCCTGTCAGGGCATTGCGCAGGCGATCGATGGTTGTCCATATCATAAGAGCAGAGGCGCAATAAAGTCCCCACGAGATGACAGGCGCGATGGGCAGGTTCCAGAGGCAGATTCCGGCAATGAGAAGCCCTGCAAGTCCAATTAGAAAAGCTCGGTCACTTTTACCGCATGGGCCATCATATCGGCGAGGGGAGTGAACAAGCAATGCCACTACTCCCGCAAACTCTGTGAGCAGTGCCATCCAGATAAAGATCGCAACCGCACAAAAGCTCACGCCAGGAACCATTAGCAGAGGGATGAATAATGCCGCATCGGCGAGAACGTCTCCCATTTCATTGAGAATCGCTCCAAGGCGACTTTTTTGGTCGAACTCACGAGCCAAAATGCCATCAATAGCGTTAAGAGCCATTCGAATGAACAGCCATACAGGCAAAAGTCCCCATAATAAAGGGGAGGCTGGATAGCAGAGTAGCAGTGCCGCATAAAGGATAGACAGCAGACATGCTGTCGCGGTTACCTGATTGGCGGTAATCCCGATTTTGGCAAGGATTGAGGCCAGTGGGCGCAGTAAAGCAATAAAAGCTGGCTTGAGATTATATATTGAAACAGTCATATGTCCTCTTGTTGTTTGAATCTGTAAGCGCGTGCGCAAACTATGAGAAAACATATGTGTTAATCAAGTGCAAATAAAAAATGCGCATTGCCGTTTTGCTGCGCATGATTGTGATACTCTCAGGCTTTACTCAATTTCTTTTGGCAGTGTTTTTTTGTATCCATGGGATATTGCATAAAGGGCGCTCATTTGAAATATCCAGTATTCTCACGTGAATAGAGCTGTTACTTCTGGAAAGCAGTAATCTCCCGTTGCATATATTCCAGGAATTTTGCAGCAGATTTTGAGAAAACCTGACCCTGTTTCCAGATAATATCAATCCCGACTTCCAGTTTGGGATGCAGAGGCCTAAAGCAAAGAGGGCTGTCATCATGGATGCGGATAATCTTGTCCAGGCACAGTGCGTAGCCGAGCCCTTCTTCTACCATCAGTGACGCATTATAGAGCAGACTGTACATTGTTGTGACATTCAGTTGTGCATAGACATCACCAGCCCATCCTGAGACCTCATTCTTGACCATGGCTTGGTTGGAGGTGAGAATAGGCACACCAAGCAGGTCGGAAGGCATAATAGCGCTTTTAGCCGCAAGGGGGCTGTCTTTGCGCATGAGTACGCCCCAAGTGTCTGTTACGGGCAGCTTGATGAAATCATAGCTGGACAGATCTGCGGGCTCAATAATAAGACCAAAGTCCGCGAGACCTTTGTCCAGTCGTTCTGTGACATCCTCTGCATTGCCGCTGAAAAGATGGCACACAATGTGTGGGTGAGCTTTCTGAAGGTTATGGATAGCCTTGGCTATCAGACGCATGGCGTCGGTTTCACCTCCAGCTATATAAACATCTCCACTAATATCTTCGTTTGATGCTTTAAAGTCTGCTTTGGTTTTATCCGCCAATGCGATGATTTCCTGCGCCCTCTTGCGAAGAAAAATCCCTTCCTCTGTAAGCGAAAGCTTTCTTTTACCGCGCAAAAAAAGTGTCTTCCCCAGTTCCTCCTCAAGCTCCATCATCTGGCGTGAGAGAGTGGGTTGGGTAATATGTAGTGTCTCTGCTGCCTTGGAGATACTTTCTTGTTTTGCCACAGCGAGAAAATAACGAAGAACTCTCAGTTCCATGTATACCTTTTGGGTTTGCGGCGCTCCAGCCTTGCCTGTGTGCGTTTTGGGGGCTGTGCCGTTATGATTGATGTTGGAAAAAACGCTCAAGAAAGAATGCTCACAGCATAGATTCTTTAGAGATGCCTGTAAAGCATGGTAGAGTATTTATTATGAGTATTTGCTATTTCGCTGCCCCTTTTTTATATCAGGCTAAAGAAAAGGCAAACGTGAGCAGATGCCTGAATCAGGCTTATGCGGGACACGTATAAAAATCCTTTCGTAAGTCAATGAATATAAACGTTCAAAGGAGCAAGAGAGTGAGAAAAGTATATCTGTATGGAATGAGCATTGCTATGCTGACTCTGTTTATTATGAGTACAGTCGTTTTTGCGGCTGTACCAGCAGATGCTGACAATTTTTACACAAGCGATACCGTAACAAGA
The DNA here is from genome assembly GCA_947074125.1 of uncultured Desulfovibrionaceae bacterium. Lineage (GTDB taxonomy): Bacteria > Desulfobacterota > Desulfovibrionia > Desulfovibrionales > Desulfovibrionaceae > JAQVCS01. The sequence continues at coordinate 415 of CAMTOM010000052.1, read as the reverse complement.
GAAAAAGTCACATTCGCCAATCAGTATAAAATGGATGTTGTAGGCAATCTTTTTATGCCCAAGAATTTGAATAAAAATGAAAAATATGCCGCCATTATTGTGGGACACCCCATGGGGGCGGTGAAAGAACAGAGTGCCAATTTGTATGCAACAAAGATGGCTGAGCAGGGCTTCGTTACGCTGGCTTTGGATTTGCCTTTTTGGGGAGAAAGTGCTGGAGAGCCACGCAATGCGGTTTCACCTGATATGTATGCTGAAGCTTTTAGCGCTGCTGTGGATTTTCTTGGTACCAGGCCTTTTATTGATAGAGAAAAAATGGGTGCCATCGGGATTTGTGGCAGTGGGAGCTTTGCCATTCGGGCTGGTTAAATGGATCCGCGCATAAAAGGGGTTGTAACCATAAGTGGGTACGGTA
>CAMTOM010000051.1 GCA_947074125.1 uncultured Desulfovibrionaceae bacterium | reverse complement strand
AAAGAAAGCCGGAGAATGTCAACTGTACAGAAAGAATCTTCTCAAGGGCAGAGTGAAAAAACAGAGTGGCTTGCGACGCTCCAGCCATGCCAGTCGGCGAATAGTACACAGAAGTATTGGCGTAAATCAAGATAAAGATGATAACCAAAGAGTAAATAGCCAGAGATTCAATAAAGGCGAAAGCCAGAATCATAGTACCAGTGATTTTACCACTTACATCAGGATTACGGGCAATACCTTCGCAAGCACCCTTCAGACCAAGACCCATACCGATACCACAACCAAAAGCAGCAATACCGATACCCAGGGAAGCGGCAAGGCAGGTAAAGCCAAGCGCGCCAGCGTCCAGTTTACCGTCAGCAGCAAAAGCCAGGCTGGCCATACCCAAAAGAGCCACAGTGTTCAGGGCAATCATCAAAAACTTGCGCATGATGCACTCCTTGAAAGTTGGTTATTATTGTGAGGTCCGTAAAGACCATTCCCCCGACGTTACGACCTAGTGTTCTGGCGCTTCCAAAGCACCCTTGATATAAAACATGGTCAGCATGAAGAACACAAAGGCCTGCATTGATTTGCCCAGCAGGAAGAGGGCATAGATGGGCAGTGTCCCAAGGATGGGTGCCATCACGAAGAAGAGTACAATAACGATTTCTTCACCACGGATATTCCCGAAAAGACGCAGAGAAAGCGAGACAGGACGGGAGAGGTGAGAAACGAATTCCAGCGGCAGCATAAGCGGCACAAGCCACTTTGATGGTCCCATGAAGTGGTGGATATAATGCGCTTTCCAGCGAGCAAGCCCCACGAAATTGTAGAACAGCAGGACAAAAACAGCCATACACACTGTGGAGTTCAGGTTGGCTGTAGGCGCATCGAAACCGGGGATAAGTCCCATCAGGTTCATACTGAGGATATAGATAAACATACCCGCCAGCAGAGGGACGTATTTTCGTCCCATTTCTCCCATTGTCGTACAGATAAAATCTTCAAGGGTACTGATAATGGCCTCAAAAAAATTCTGCAGTTTCCCCGGAATCATCGTCAGATTACGGCGCACGATCCAGGCTACGGTAAAGAGCACAGCCATACACACCCATGAATAGAACACATGTTTAAACTCAACGGTCTGTCCGTTAATGGTGATATAATCCATATTACAGAACGTGGAGAGGAGAACCGGATGCGGTAAGCCAGCCATAAATCATGCCTCCTTAATTGTGTTCCGAAGCGCCCAGCGCATACGAAAAAACTGCCAGCGCCATGCTTCCCGCAATGCCTGCAATCACAGCCAGCGGCGGAGCAGCACAAACCACCAGAGCAACAAACAACACTCCTGCCGTTACCAGCAAACGCAAGGTCGCTTTCAGCAAAGCGGCGAGAAGAAGTGCTGTCGTATACGTTGTCAAACGCCCGCGCAAAAAGAAATGCGCCAGACCCCAAAAGACCTGAGTCATGAGAGCCAGGCCCACACCAAACCAGAAAATCCACGGAGTGACAACAAAGAGCATGCCACCCACCAATAACGCTAACGCACCTGCCAGCAGTTCATTGCGTAGCAGAACACGGATCACAGGGTGCTGTATTCCTCGGCGCCACAGCCAGGAATCAAGAGCGTGGACGACGCTTTTCATCCTCTATCCGCATTTTTTTCAACAATTTCTGTGTGTCTTCGTAGACATTCATAAAGCCAGCGATAATACCGATAACAAGAAATATCAGTTTCAACCACGGACCTGTACCAAAAAACCAGTCGAGACCATAACCAATGGCGAAGCCAACCAAAGGTCCGCTCACCATATGCATGCCAATTACGCCCGCGGAACTTATCTGCTCCATGCCATCTCGGCGAGCTTCCAAATATTCACGCCAGCCCATTTACACTCTCCTACGCAATCTACAAAAAAACACTCAGCCATACTATCCAATAAGGAAGGTTGCGTCAATGCCTTTCTGCACAATACTTTTCTTTCTCAACAAGCTTCAAGCAAGGCAACGCATTCAATATGCGGCGTATGCGGGAAAAGATCTACAGGCTGCACAGAACGCAAGACATATCGTTCCCCCAAAAGCGCCACATCTCTGGCCAGAGTAACGGGATTGCAGGAAATATACAGTATGCGCACAGCACCACAAGCACACAAATGCCGGATAACATCCGCATCGACTCCCGCACGCGGCGGATCAAGCAACACAAGATCCGGACGGGATACCCCATGCCGTGTTGCGAGCGTGCGCAATATCCTGCCCGTATCACCAGCAAAAAAATGACCGTGTGCATAGCCATGTTGCGCCGCATTATGACGCGCCATCGCTACCGCTGCCGCATCATATTCCACTCCAAAGAGCGTACCCGCCTTTTCTGCCAGCAATAAGCCAGGCGCCCCTACCCCACAGTACAAATCCCACACAGCATCCCACCGCACACCATGCTCACTGGCGCAAGTGGATGCGGCATCGCCTACATTATCTTCCAAAGCAAAGGCATGTATCGCTTCCCACAAACACTCAGCTCCAGCAGTATTGACCTGAAAAAAGGAAGCCGCATCCAGCACAAAATCCTTTCCCCCAAGGCGCTGGCACAACGAAGCAACACCATACGTTGCCTGGCGTCTTTCCGCTTGCGTAAAACTGTCACACTGCAAACGCACATCATGCACGATGCCACACACAAGAGGAAATTCTGCCAGCAAACGCTCTGCCAGATGCGCAACCGCACGCTGCTCCTCAGAACCAGCCGCAGATGTCAGGCACTGAATCCAAATCCCTTCCTCACCATCTTCCCGAAACCCCCTCCGCAAGACTAAAAAACGCCAAAAGCCAGCACCAGCCCTTCGCCCCCCTGCCCGCCTTCCTTCCCCCACAACAAAAGCAGGCAAAGCAGATGCCGCCGCCAATTCACAAGCCCGGGACACAATATCAAGGCAAAACGAAGGCATAAGCTTGCACTCAGGCACCCGCACCACACGACGCCCCCCACGCTCGCGCAAACCCAAAACAAGCTCCCCCGCTTCACCTGCCCCAAACGCAAATTCCATCTTATTGCGGTATTCCCACAACAAAGGAGACGGAATGACAGGATGCACAACAGGCGCAGAAAGCCTGCCGATCCGGCATAGTGCGTCCCGAACCAGCCGCTCTTTCCAAAAACACTGCTGCGCATACGGCATCGCCTGCAAAGGACAGCCCCCACAAATCCCACTGTGAGGACATTCCGGTAAAAGCATCTCTGGCGGCGATTCAAGAACCTCCAGTATCACCGCCTCCGCATAGCGTTTCTTTTCGCGAAAAATACCCGCACGCACAGCCTGACCAGGCAAAGCGCCAGCAACAAACACCGCCAGCCCTCCACAACGCCCAATACCACGCCCGTCATTGCTTAATGAAGTTATCTCAAGCACACACTCCCGCACAGCCGCACCTTAGCTAATATCATGGTAAGCCAATTTTCTACTCTCACAACGCATACCTCCGGCGTCAAGCAGGAAAGAGAAATAAAGAGATGCAGGGGCGTCCGTCAGGCAGGAAGCCCCACACACCCCCTGGCAGGGGATTCACCCCCAATACCCCATATTCGTATTGTATCCCCTATTTCAATAGAACGAGCTGTGACCCTGGTGTTTTTTGTATGCTGCTCTCCGCAAAGAATTTGCTGGTACACCACAGTATAAAAGGGTATGGGTGGAAGACAATCTTGAGTTAAGTGGAAATTTCCCCGACCTGCCTCTTGACATTTGTCGGGGATTGAGGCATCTACCTCTTTCCCTTTTTGGAGGTTTTTTATGTACGCTATCATTGAGACTGGCGGTAAGCAGTACCGCGTGGAAGAAGGTTGCAAAATTTTTGTGGAAAAACTCCCTGCCTCTGTTGGCAGTGAGATTACATTGGATAAGGTGCTCATGCTCGGTGGCAGTGCTGTCACCATGGGCAAACCCTATGTCGCCAACGCCGTTGTTAAAGGCGAAGTGGTCGAACAGGGACGCGCAGCAAAAGTGATGGTCTTCAAGCGCTGGCGCCGTAACGATTCTCGCAAGCTTCGCGGGCATCGCCAAAGCTTCACTGCCATCAAGATCACCGGCATCTCGGCATAAGGAGATACTACCATGGCACATAAGAAAGCAGGCGGATCGTCACGTAACGGCCGCGACAGTGCAGGACAACGTCGGGGTGTGAAACGCTTTGGTGGACAGAGCGTCCTCGCCGGAAATATTCTCGTTCGCCAGCTTGGCACAAGAATCTATCCCGGTGCCAATGTGGGCATGGGAAGAGATTTTACTCTTTTTGCCAAAGTAGACGGCGTGGTTCGCTTTGAAACCTATACCCGTAAACGCCGTGAAATGCACCGCGTTCACGTGGACGCCGCTCAATAGGCTCCTCTGTTCTCTCTGCCGCCTCAGTTCCAAAAGAACTAAGCCGGACAGAACATTGTGCGCCATTGGCACGAATGGATATTTTTGGGGTGAAGCTTTCTGCTTTACCCCTTTTTTGCTTTTAGACTTTTTTACACAACACCTAAGAGATAAGATGACAGGCTGCCATGCGATTTGTTGATGAAGCGAAAATCACCGTCAAAGCGGGAAAAGGAGGACACGGATGTGTCTCCTTTCGCCGTGAAAAATTCGTCCCACGTGGTGGTCCCAATGGTGGCAACGGCGGCAATGGTGGCAATATTATCTTCAAAGCCAATTCTCACCTCTTGAGCCTGTATGACTTTCGCCTGAAGCGCCGCTACGAGGCGAAAAACGGGCAACCCGGCATGGGAAGTCAGTGCAATGGGCGCAAGGGCGAAGACCTTGTCTTGCCTTTACCTGTTGGCACATTGGTGTTCATGCGCGATGCAGAAGGCGAGCGTCTCATCGCCGATCTTACAGCGCCCGAAACAGAAATCACCATTGCCCGTGGTGGTCGTGGTGGCATGGGAAATGAACACTTTAAAACCGCCACAATGCGGGCTCCCCGCTTTGCGCAGCCTGGTGAGCCTGGTGAAGAATTTGAATTGCGTCTGGAACTGAAAATACTGGCTGATGCGGGTATTATCGGTCTTCCCAATGCGGGCAAATCCACCTTTATTTCTCGCGTCTCGGCAGCCCGTCCCAAGATCGCCGCCTACCCCTTCACAACCCTTGTGCCCAACTTGGGTGTGATGATTGATGATTTTGATCCTGACAGGCGTCTTGTGCTGGCTGATATTCCTGGCTTGATAGAGGGTGCGCATGAAGGTCAGGGGCTGGGGCATCGTTTTCTCAAGCATGTGGAGCGCACACGCTTTCTCATACATATTTTGAGCATTGAAGATATTGATGATGCCGATCCCTGGTCAGGCTTTGATCTGATCAATGAGGAGCTTTGCCGTTTCGACAGCGAGCTATCCGGACGTCAGCAACTTGAGGTTATCAATAAAATAGACCTTGTCACGCCGGAACGCTTGGAAACTCTCCAGCAACGTGCCAAAAGCGAAAACAGAACTATCTTCTTCATATCGGCCAAAGACAGCCTCGGTCTGGATGAGCTTGCAGCGCAACTCTGGCAGATGCGCGATGCGCTGGACACACATGCACCTTTACTGCACCTTATTGAGGCTGAAAATGACACCGATGACGACATTGATGCTGATATTGAGGTTATCTATACACGAGAATAACAACGATTGCTTTTTTCTCACTCTCAAACACCATACAGGCAGACCGCCTTTCGCTGAACACACCAGCCACTAAGAGAGCTATTCATGAACTGGCAACAGGAACGCCACCGCATCCTCACAGAAGCCCGCTGCATTGTCGTCAAAGTCGGTAGTGCTGTTCTGACTTCCGCGCAGGGGCTGGACAATGCTGTTCTTGAGAATCTCGCTTGCCAGCTTGCGGCCTTGCGCAAACTGCCTCATGGTGAACAGCGTCGCATTGTCCTTGTTTCTTCTGGTGCAGTTGCGGCAGGACGTGCTGTCCTCCCCTCCTCTTTCTCCGAAGCCCCTGTTACCCTTGCGGCACGGCAGGGAGCTGCGGCGGTTGGGCAGGGGCGTCTTATGCACCATTATGATGTCGCTTTTGCTACTCACGGTATTTCGATTGCGCAAGTACTACTCACGCGTGATGATTTGCGCAGCCGCCGCCGCTTTCTCAATATCCGCAACACTTTTGCCGAGCTTCTTGGCTGGGGTGTTCTGCCCATTGTGAATGAAAATGATACTGTCTCGGTGCAGGAACTCAAATTTGGTGACAATGACTGTCTGGCAAGTTTGCTGGTCAATGTTGTTGAGGCTGAGCTGTTTATCAATCTGACTTCTGCCAATGGTGTTCTGGCGGCAAATCCGCAAACACACCCTCACGCTGCTATCCTCCCCTGCATTGAGGAAGTACATCGCCTCAATCTGGATGATATCTGCGGTGGCAAGACCTCTGTGGGCACAGGCGGCATGTACTCCAAACTCCTCGCCGCACGGCGTGCCGCGCAACTGGGAGTACCGACGCTCATTCTCCCTGGCAGGCAGCCTGATATTATTACCCGCGCCCTCTCACAAAATGCTGGAGAACCGCTGCTTGGTACATGGGTATGTCCTGGCAAGCGCTCCATTTCCCGCCGTAAATTCTGGATGGCCTACCAGTCAGATCCCGCAGGCTGTGTCCATATTGATACCGGAGCCGCACACGCGCTCTCTCATAATGGCAGCAGTCTTCTTCCTTGTGGTATTGTTCGTCTGGAAGGCAATTTCCAGCAAGGGGCGTTGGTGCGCATTATGCACGAAGGCCGCAGTCTGGGGGTTGGTCTGACGAACTATCCGGCGACGGAACTCAAAAAAATCATGGGGCTTAAGCGGCATGAAATCGCCGCCATTTTGGGTGATGCTCATTACCCTGAAGCTATTCACCGCGATCACCTCCTGCTGGACGCAGCCGTCTGATCAGGAACAGGAGCCTATCTATTATGAATAACCCACATCAGGAACCTGCTGCCTCATCTGAACATCACGAACGCGGCTTGCTGACGCTGTACACCAGCACATACGCCCCATCTCCCCTGATACGCAAATTGCGCAACTTTCTTTTGCAAACTGCGCAGGAATGCCGTGTCATGGAAAATGTCGAAGGTTTTACTGTTCTTCTTGCCTTATATGATGATGCTACTTTCCTCCAATTCAATGTTGTACAGGATCAGGCAAAAGTTGACCAGCAAGCGCGAAGTTTGTGCGCCTGCTTTGCGCAAGTGCCGACTGCAAATGCCACACTCAAAGAATCTGTTTTGCAGCAGCTTGACGCATTATGCGGCATTGTAAGTGTGCAGGTTCCATTGTATGGGGAAGAAGAAAGACTCGCCAGTATTTTCCGAAGAATTTATACCGTTGCTGGCGGTCTTGCAGCACTGCTTCTCTATCCTGGGATGGTACTGTATCACCCAGAAGGCCGTCTTCTGCTGTCGTCTGATGGTCAAAGTGAGTATACTGCCTATACGCCAGCCATTGCGGGCAAAACAGCCTCGCGCAGACCAGATCCGCTTATTGCTGACAGTGGCGAAGAAGCTCGATCCCGAAAAGCGCGCTCGATCCGTCAGCTCAAAAAACTGAATATCCCCCATACCGACAACTTGCCCGTCATCGCGCTTGAAGAAAGCACACGCCTTCAGGACAAAACAGATATTATCCGCCGTCTGGCAGCTCTGTATGCGACCTGTATTCAGGGGGAACTCTACTTGCGCTCCGAATTTGCGCATGAAGATCGGGAAAAGCTTCTGGCAGAAAAACTACAGGAACTGGAAGAGCGCTATGGCATGTTTGCCTGTTTCACGCCCCAGGAAAGAGAGTATATGCAGCGTCCAGGACTGGATCCTGAGGTACATGCTGCCTATGCCTGGCGCTATGAAGACTGCGCTGTCCTGCTTTGGGCTCTTTCGCTCATGGATATGGGAAACCCTTCTGCCACCTGTGATGTGCGTACGCTCACCAATATTCTTTGGGAAGAAGACTTTCAAAGTCTCGTCAATAAAAGTACTCTGCGAGAAACACCTCTCCTGCTAGATACATGCGATTTCATATTGCGCTGTCACTGGGCATGCCGCAATGCCATTCTGAACGAAGAAGCCCTGCCTTCAGCTCTTGATGCTGGCGTTGTTTTTGAACGCCACTACACTCTGAACTGGCTCCTGCGCATTGATGGAGAAGAAGACTGGGACGCGATAACAACAGACACATAATATACAGCACCCTCTATTGTAATAAAAAGGACGAAC
>CAMTOM010000050.1 GCA_947074125.1 uncultured Desulfovibrionaceae bacterium | reverse complement strand
GGACGTGGGGGGGTGGTGTAGTGGCCCAAAGGGGAGTAAATGGTGGTGGGAGGTCGGAGACGGTTGTTGTTGAATGGGGCGGGAGTGGAATAATGTGAACTCCCGTGACCCGCGGCATAAGCGCGGTGGGTGATGCGGCTTCGGCTGGTGTGGTAAAGAAAATGCTTTGTTCTGGGCGTTCGCGCACAATGGTAACATCATCTGGACTGACGGGCAGGCGTGTGGTGAGAATACAGGCAAGAGGCTGTACGCCCTGATAGTTGTCGAGTCGTGCGGTAAGTGCTGGATTATCTATGCGCAGTGTGGCGCCTCCCACAAGAATGGCCCCCCCGACCTGAGCGATGGCAGCGCGCATTTCATGCACCTGATGTCTGGAGGCTTCTGAGGAAATCCAGCGGGATTCTCCTGTGCGCGTGGCGATACGTCCATCTAATGTAGAAGCCATTTTTAAAATGACATAGGGGCGATTGTTTTGCCAGGCGAGAAAGTCGGCGATTAGATCTTCGCACTCCTGTTCCAGTACGCCACATGTCACCTGAATACCTGCTGCACGAAGTTTTTCAAGACCGCCTGCCGCTTTGGGGTTGGGGTCGCGCAGACCAATAACCACATGACGGATTCCTGAAGCCAGCAGGGCATCAGTGCAGGGAGGCGTTTTCCCATGATGGTTGCAGGGTTCAAGGGTTACATAAAGTGTGCAGGTGGTAGGATCAACACCGTGCTTGCGTGCGTCTTCCAGACAGTTAATTTCAGCGTGTGCCTCACCAGCTTTATGATGGCATCCCTGAGCCACGACCTTACCATCCTGTACAAGCAAAGCCCCAACAGTGGGGTTGGGGAATGTACGCCATTGGTATTGTTGTGCCAGGGCAATGGCCTGACGCATAAAGGGGGCGTGTTCAGCAAGCATCATGGGCAGACCTGTGAGGGAACAGAAGAAGTTTGCAGGTGTACTGTCGGGATACTGGCTTCCTGAAGCATTTCTGTCGCCAGGGCATCGGGGTAGTCTTCCTGATAGTAAATACGGGTAACGCCACAATTGATGAGCATCTTGCTGCAAAGGACACAAGGATGTGTTGTGCAGTAGAGTTCTGAACCGGAGATGGTGATGCCGTGAACTGCTGCCTGGATAATAACATTTTGTTCTGCATGCAAGCCCCGACACATTTCATGGCGTTCACCAGAAGCAATCTTGAGTTTTTCGCGCAGACAACCGGTTTCAAGGCAATGCGGCACACCTGCTGGAGCACCGTTATAACCAGTAGCGAGAATTCGTTTGTTTTTAACCAGCACAGCACCGACACGTCGCCTGAGACAGGTAGAACGTTCTGCAACAAGGCAGGTGATACTCATAAAATATTCTTCCCAGCTCATACGCTGCATGGTCGTATTCTTCCTTTTTATTGTATCTGGCAATGTGCTATGAATGTTGCAATGCCCGCTGAACGGTTTTGAGATGTGGCAGTGAGACATCTGTATTGTCTGCCAGTGCACACAATACATGTATGGCATCTTCAATACTGTCCACCCAGGCGGCAACAGCGCCATGAAGCATAAGGCCTGGTGATTCCAGGGGGCCACGAATGCCGAGCACAGGCACGCCAGCACCACAAGCCAGACCCACTTCAACACCAGCATCCTGTCCGGAGGTACCATAATACACCACAATGTCTGCGGTGAGACAGGCTTGTTTGCAAAACAGAAAAACAGGGCCACCTTCTGTGTCTGTGTCCATCCAAAGACGACGTTCAAGGGCTGTGAGGCCTTGTGGGGGCGTTGCTTTTTCTGTCCAGTCCAGGATGGTGCAGTTATGCTGGCGCAGTTCCCGCCCCAGTAACTGCACACCGTGTTTATGCTTGAAAGAGCCTGCAATATATATGGTGAGCATCGTTCCTTTTTCCCTAGTCCCTGGGGGTGCCTTCTTCAATATAAATACCCTGGTCATTGGAGGGAGTTGAAGAACTATATGGGTCTGACGAGGAAGATTCAACGGAGGTGGTATTGCCGCCGATACCTTCAAAAGCGTCTTCTGGGGGGAGCATAAGATAACTGGTGACGCTTTCTACTCCCTGTGTGTTCTTGGCCGCACTGACGGCAAGATCACGCTCATATGAATCATTCACAACGCCAAGCAGTACAACACGATTGGCATTGACTTCTGTGTCGATACGTGTGGAACTGAGGAATTCAGTGCGAATGAGTTCTGTACGTACTTGTGTTGCCACAGCAATATTGGCTGTAGTGGCTGTTTTAGGAGTAAACCAGTGTGTGGTAACATTTTTGACGCCACGGCATTTTTGCGCAACATCAACCAGTTCTGCCTTGATATCGTCAGGCACTTCGCCCACAAGAAAGACTTTGCCATAATAACAATATACAGCCGTGGACCAGCCCTTGCCAAGGTTATAGCCCATGAGTTTTGTTTTTATGTCTGTGGCAATGCCTTTATCTTGAGTGATGGTGTTTATTTGTCTTTTGTCGTCATAGATGCTGTAAGCAGCGCATCCCCAAAGCTGTGTCAGTGCAACGATAAGCAGTAGAGTGGAAACAATACGCATGAGAACACATCCCCCATTATTCTTTTTCTCGTCGAATCCGTGCTCCAACGAGACCCAGTTTCTTTTCGATATATTCGTAACCTCTGTCCAAATGATAGATGCGCAGAACATGTGTTGTTCCCCTGGCAGCAAGGCCAGCCAATACAAGGGAGGCACTGGCGCGCAGGTCGGAAGCCATAACAGGGGCGCCAATGAGGCTTTTTACTCCCTGAATATGGGCAGTGCGACCAGAAAGTCTGATGTTTGCTCCCATACGGATCAGTTCTAGCGCGTGCATGAAGCGGTTTTCAAAAATACTTTCCTCAAAAATACTTGGGCCTTGTGCAAGACATGCCAGAGACATGAGCTGAGCCTGCATATCTGTGGGGAAGCCTGGAAATGGGCGCGTTTTGATGTCGACACCACGCAGAGGTTCTCCGGCCTTTGCCAAAGCTCCTTCAGAGGTTTGCTGGATGTCCATGCCCATTTCACGCAGTTTGATGATGACGGCATCCAGCTCTTTCCAGGGGCAATTCTGAACAAGCAGTTCGCCACCAGTAATGCCCGCTGCCACAAGGAACGTGCCTGCCTCAATGCGGTCTGGCATGATAGCATACGTTGTACCACTGAGAGAGGAAACACCCGTAATGCGGATGGTACTTGTGCCATGTCCCGTAATTTTAGCACCACATGCAATAAGAAAGTTGGCAAGGTCAACGATTTCTGGCTCACGGGCAACATTTTCGAGTTGCGTTTCTCCTTCAGCGAGAGCAGCAGCCATAAGAAGGTTTTCTGTGCCACCGACAGTGGGCATGTCCAGTGTGATATGCGCTCCGGTAAGCTTGGTGCAGCGCCCAATAATATAGCCTTCGTTGAGATCGAAGACGGCGCCCATCTTTTCCAGTCCCTTGAGATGCTGATCGACAGGGCGCGATCCGATGGCACAACCACCAGGCAGGGCGACCTTGGCTTCCCCAAGACGCGCCAGCAGAGGCCCAAGACAGAGGATGGAGGCACGCATTGTACGTACTAGGTCATATGATGCCTCAGGGTTGAGCTGTGTCGGTTGCATGGTAACAGTACCATCTTCAAACTGACAGGAACAGCCCAGCATATTTAACAGTTTCAGCGTTGTGTGAATATCACGCAAGTCAGGGACATTGGTGAATGTTGTTTTTCCATCCAAAAGAATAGAGGCGAAAAGAATAGGCAGAGCGGCATTTTTTGAGCCGCTGACAGGAATGACGCCTTTCAGGGGGATACCCCCTTCTATGACAAGTTTATCCATGCAGTCCACAATGCGGGTTGAAAAAGAGAAGGAGGGTGTGTTCTTTCAGAAGACACCTCTGGCAAGAATAGCGCTGAATCTAAAAAAAATCCAGAAAAACGGAAGGCAAAAAAATGCTTGCATTTTAGCGGCAGGAACGATAAAGACCATTCTTCCAATGGCGGATGTAGCTCAGTTGGTAGAGCACCTGGTTGTGGCCCAGGTGGCCGTGGGTTCAAACCCCATCATTCGCCCCATTGTAAAATATATTTTATCCGCTTTATGGATCGTGACGTCCCGAACATTGTTTGGGACGTTATGTTTTATAGACGGCAATAATTGGGATTACAACAGAGTGGATTGTAAAAGAATGCGAAGAAAGCTGTGCGTGTTTTGGGAATACCAACAATAAGCGGGAACCTTATGTTCCCGCTTATTGTTTGTATTCCGTTTAGAGTAGCCCGCACTTTTGCAAAGTACTTCTCAGCTTCTCGGTATTTTCTGGTAAGAGAGGACAGAGAGGCAGGCGAAACTCCAGGTTGATTTTCCCCATCATGGAAAGAGCTGTTTTGACAGGGATGGGGTTTGTTTCCATAAACATGTCTCTGTGTAGAGGCATGAGTTCGAAGTGCAGTTCCAGTGCCTTTTTACTATCTCCTGCTTGCTGGGCTTTGCACATGGCAGCCATTTGAGCAGGAGCAATATTGGATGTCACAGAAATAACACCAGTTCCTCCCATCATCATGGAAGGAAGAGCGATAAAATCATCGCCAGACAAAACAGAGAAGTTTTTGGGGCACAGTTCCAAAACATCCGAAACCTGTGCGATACTTCCTGAAGCTTCTTTGATCCCTACAATATTGGAGAACTCATTTGCCAGTCGTGCCACCGTTGGAGGAAGCATATTGCAACTGGTGCGTCCAGGCACATTATAGAGTATCAGAGGAAAATCCACAGATCGGGCAATAGCTTTGAAATGCTGGTAAAGACCTTCCTGCGTAGGTTTATTATAATACGGCGTGATGAGTAAGCCACCATCTGCACCGGCATCTTTGGCAAAACGAGTCAGCTCAATAGCTTCTTCTGTATTGTTGGAGCCGGAACCTGCCAGTACAGGAACCCGTTTTTGAGCCTGATCAATACATATTTCAATGACCTTCGCATGTTCCTGATGGGAAAGGGTAGCTGATTCGCCAGTGGTTCCGCAAGGAACAAGACCATTGATACCTTGAGCGATTTGCCACTCAATCAAGTCCCGATAGGCAGCTTCATCAACTTTCCCATTACGGAAAGGAGTTACCAGCGCGGTCATCGCACCTGAAAATACCATAAAGACCCCCGTATACTAACGTCTTGTGGGTACGATGTGATGCCTACTGGTCATTAAGATACTCTTTCAGTTCTTTTACAGCGCGGAAGAAAGGGGTGCGTTTTGAGTTAACATGAACAGATTCGCCTGGTAGGGGATGAGGACCGGAGTAGTCGTCTATCGCTTGAGTTGTAACACGGCCAGAACACTGAATTTCTACCCTGTCGCCAGCGATAAGGGCATCTTTCATGTTGTCGATAAATGTGTTGACAACAAGAGTAGCGTCTTCAACAGGGATGTTGGTTTCTTCGGCAAGAGTCTTGATGAGCTCGCTCTTGTTCATAAGAATCACTCCGGAAAAATTTAAGGTTGTGGAGGGGAGGAGATGCAATGTGTTACGCATCCAAAGTAAGGATATATCAAATTTTGTATGAGGTAAACCATCTCGCTCATATTGTTGTTTGCAAGATATTATGAATTTATGGGAGGAAGTGGTTGCAAAACAGGATGTGAGGCAAGCCAGTCTTCCATGCTGCGGCGGATGCGCTCAACTTTTTTGCTGATTTGCAGAATATTTTTTGAGGCGCGGCATTCAGGCGCATGATGCACAAAAGGACGCTGTTTTTGTACGGACTTGATAACCGCAGGATCCTGGAGGATATGTCCAAGAAAGGGAGGATCTATATTCAGAAAACGACGGCAGGCTTCGGCAAGAGAAGTGTATGCCGTTTGTGCTTCTTCGGGGGTATGTGCCAGATTAACAAGGATGAGAAAGTCCCGCACCTGAAAACGGGTAAGCAATACTTTGATGAGAGCATAACCATCTGTCAGTGATGTGGGTTCCGGTGTGATGACCAGAATGCGCATGGCAGCCATTGCTGCAAATGTTTGCACTGTTTGGGTAATGCCCGCCCCAAGATCCATGAGAAAATAGTCATAGTGTGGAAAAAGTGGAGTGAGATGCTGTAAGAGAAGTTCGCGATTATCCTCACTCATATGACGTATAACGCCAAGACCTGAGGCTGCCGGAAGCAGATCCAGTCCCCGCTGGGCTATAACAGGATAGAGTATTTCAGGGACTGAGCATTCACCGCGAAAAACGTGTTCCAGTGTTTTTTCTGGAGTGATGCCCAAAAGTATATCAGTATTGGCAAGCCCCATATCGCAATCCATTAAGAGGCATTGCTGCCCACTGCTTTGAAGAGCACATGCCAAATTAAGTGAAATATTGGTTTTACCAACGCCCCCTTTTCCGCTCATGATAGCGATACTCGCTGTGCTTTTTGCTGTCATGTGGTTGAACCTCCGGAAAAGAGAAAACGTTTTTCCTGAATATCTACAAGAGCATCATTGTGCGCTGCTTTCTGTTTTGGAGACTGGGAGCATATGGGAAGCTTTGAGGCGTGAGCGCTTTCAAAGGCGTGTAGCGCGTTACACAAAAGATCATTTGCGCACATATCTCCACTACAGGAAGAGGCAATACCCGCAACACATGAGTGCAGCTTGGTATACATAAGGCAGTCAGTACGGATTGCTTCTGCAATGCTGCGCGCTTTGGCAATACTTGAAGCTGGCAGGAGAAGGGCATACTGAGCCTTTTGAAGGAGACCGATGCTGTCACAGGAAGCCATGTATTTGCGGATGAGAGAGAGCAGACGTCGACTGCGCTGCTTTTTATTCTGTATCCCACACACAAGCAAGGTGACTGGAAATAATCCACGCCGCGCTCGCAAGAGTTCTTTTTCTACCTGTCGCATAAAAGGAGCAAGTGCGAGAGCGGAAATGAGTGGCAGTGGGGGATCTGCTACTTTTTGCCATGACAGTGCGCAGGCCTCTTTGTCGATTTCTACAGCGCACCACGCAGGGAGTGTCGGGGCTATTTGCTGCCAGTCTTCCATATCCATACCAGAGAGTAAGCGGGCAATAGCAATCCCTACATGCTTTCCAGACGGCTTGCTTGTCCGGTGCAGGCGTAGAAGCTCCTGTTCAAGGAGGGAAGAGGGATTATTGTGTTGCGTGTTCATACTCGTTGTGTGGCAAGTTATGGTATATGTTGCAGAGACTTGCTACAGGGGCGATTTTTTAGATGCGCCTGTAACAACTGTTGGTTAATGCTGTTTTTGCTGATGGCAGTGAAGCAGGTAATCATGCTGAAATGTATCAATACTGCCATTGAGAACCGCATCGACATCGCCCACTTCAGTATTGGTGCGATGATCTTTGACCAGGCGGTACGGCTGGAGTGTATAGGTGCGTATCTGACTTCCAAAAGCGATAGCATCCTTTCCAGCATATTGCGCCTGTTTGGCGGCATCTCTTTTTTGTTTTTCAAAGTCGTAGAGACGGGCACGCAGAACGCGAAGTGCCGTGTCCTTGTTACTGTGCTGTGATTTTTCATTCTGACACTGCACAACAATGCCAGTGGGCAGGTGAGTGATACGCACGGCAGATTCTGTTTTATTGACATGCTGTCCTCCCGCACCTGAAGCGCGAAACACGTCAATTCGCAGGTCGGCTTCCTTGATTTCAGGAGCAATATCCTCACCAATATCAGCAATAACATCCACAGAAGCAAAAGAAGTATGACGGCGTCCAGAAGCATCAAAAGGTGAAATGCGTATCAGGCGATGAATGCCTTTTTCACTTTTAAGCAGACCAAAGGCATATGAACCTTCAAAACGCAGTGTAACACTCTTGATGCCCGCTTCATCGCCTGGAAGATAGTCCAGCTCCTGCACGGTAAAGTTGTGCGCATTACCCCAGCGGGTATACATGCGTAGCAACATTTCTGCCCAGTCTTGCGATTCGGTACCGCCTGCACCTGGATGAATTTCCAAAATGGCGTCCTGGCTGTCTTCAGCCTCCGAAAGAAGGGTGACAAGCTCTGTTTCATCAAGCTGCTGTGTCAGTGTTGTGATACTGGCATTCAGTGATTCGAGCGTCTCCTCTCCTTCCTCTTCAAGGGCAAAGGCGAGCCATTCATTCATATCATCAAAAGCTTTATGCAAAGAAAGGAGGCGTTGTACCTCTTCTTCAAGGCGTCGCTTTTCCTGGAGAATGGGAGTCATCTTTTCAGGATTGTTCCATGCATCAGGATGAGAAATTTCTGTTTCGATTTCCTGCAAGCGCTTTTGACTGGCAGCTAGGTCAAAGACGCCCCCAAAGAGCAGTAAAGCGTTGTGAGAGGGTCAGACTGTGTTGACGTAATTCTGTCAGCTGCAGCATAATAATGTGGGGGTTAGCGGTCGGTTTAGGTTATTGTGCGACCGCGTGTCAGAACAAGGTAGAAAAAGAGAACTGTCGCGCCATGAGGGAGATAGGTAGCACAATACTGAGG
>CAMTOM010000049.1 GCA_947074125.1 uncultured Desulfovibrionaceae bacterium | reverse complement strand
ACCTGGTGTTTTAATATCGCTAAAAAGGGTATTTTTTTTCACAGTGTTTTCCGTTTTTTGGCAGTCTGCTGGAGACGATTACTTTTGAAAGGTCAGTTCATAGTGTGAAAAGAGCGGGTAGGCATCCCACTTACGCTTGAAAAAGCTGATACCATCATCAATACCCAAACCCAGATTGAGGCGGCTGAAGCCTCTTTGAGTGGCTTCTTCTGCCAGAGCTGCCAGAAGCGCATCGCTGGTTCCAGGAGGACAGGAAGGCTTTCTGAAGGCGAACATATAAAAGGCCATGGAGAGAGCGCTAAAATCTCCAATGGCAAAACCTGCAAGATTATTTTTTTTGTCGCGTGCAGAGAACAGCATGGCAGCGGGGCTGCTTTTGAGATAGTGTTCGAGCTTTGAAAAAATATGTCGCGTACCTGCCGCAAGTTGACGGTGTTTCAGGTACCACTCTACCAATGCCGCATGATCTGACGTCCATTGTTCCTGTGTTATGTCAATATCGTGATGGGCTCTGCGAATCATGTTTCTGAGTTTCTGCCCAGGCGAAAAGGGCAAATCCATGACCCACCATGTATCATGCAAAATACTGCCTCTTTCTGAAAAAGCTTCAGGGATAACAGGTGAGAGAATGGTAAGGAGCGTACTCTCTGAGATATTTATGGCGTTCATGGCAGCTTCGTGTACACGAGTTGCGTAGTCGGGAGCTTGGGGTGCGGTGCTGTTCCCGTCAGTGGGATAGGCCACGAGTACCGTTGAGCCTGTAGTGACCCATGCCGCAAAGTCACCGCAGGCGCGCAATGTCCCCTGCGAGACCGCCTGTACGTATGGAATCAGTTGTTCAGGCACAAGAGCCTGTGCGGTGAGTCCTTGCAGGCGTCTGCCAGAAGAAGGAGCACTGCGTAGAGGCGCGCTTGCCTGTGAATGCTGTTGCGGGCTGCTCTGCTTTATGGGGGATGAGAATGTGGCAGGAGCGTGAGGATTGCCTGCCATGATGACAGTAGCATCACGGGAAAGATATGCTTTTATGCGGTGATGCAGTGTTGGGAGTTCTCGCGTTACGGTGAATCCGTCTTCCGCGAGCATGGGACGAAGGTTTTGCATATGCGCTGTGCCCACAAAAACAGCGGTACCGCCTCGCTCAATAAATGGTCGCATCCTTTCTCGAAAACGCTGATCCCGCATATCTATGATAGTTTCTGTGCGTGTTGGGAATTCGGCACTGGTACCCATCATGGCCTTGAGATTGCCAGCAAGATAGGCAGCTCTGTTGCGCTGCATGCGCTTTTTCCAATTATTGTGGGCTTTGAGAAAGCGAATAATGCGCGGCAGGGGAGCGGACTCCAGAGAAGCGATCTGTTCTGCCAGACTTTCCATGCCAATGACCTGCTTTCCCATATCAAGCGCTGTATGCCATGCTTCCATATCAACAGACTGTTTCCACTCATGCCGCCCGAGAAAAGCCGTCCATAAGGAAAAAAAAGCATACCATGGCCTTGTGTTGGCAACAATATCCCTCACGTCAGCAGGGTTTTTTGTGGCGTGATTGAGCAATTGCGCGAAGAGACCCGTTGAGCCGCGAACAGTTCGTTCAAGAGAGCATAATTCTGCTTCAGCAAGAAAATGTGCGACTCTGGGGCTGTCTGGTTCTGGAGTGCGCCCGTGGCGCTCCACTTCTTGCAGGCTGTCCTGGTCAATGGGGCCTTCAAAGAGGACGGTGTCCACATTCTGAAAGAGTCTGCGCAGGGAATGTTCAAAGGAATAACAAAAAAAATGTGCCGCCCCGCCTATCCATGATGCTCTACCATTTTTATCAAGTCGCCAGAGCATGGCAAAGGGGCGCTGTTCTGGCAAAAGAGCAAAAATCTGACGTTTGGAGAGATCTGATGGAACATTGAGAAATTCATTTGCCCATGTGCTCACGGCAAGTCGTGTGGCGGCATGCTGATTTGTCCAGACCGCCATTTGGAAAGCTTGTTGTGGTGTGCCGCCCCATTTTTTTTTGAATCGGCTAATACCCTCATTAACACCCAATCCGAGCAGAATATCTTCTTTATGCTCCTCTCTTGCCCGAACAAGCATCGTGGCGAAAAGAACATCATGGGCATGCGGTATATAGTAAGTACGGGAGTGTGCGCCAATAATATAGCTGACTGACGCAGGCTGGCTGTAATCCAGTAAAAGAGCTGCCGAAAGGTTACCCTGTTTATCCCACGCATTGAGAAGGCGTACCTGGGGGGCTTTGCGCAAGGCTTGCTCAGTCAGGGCATAGAGTTGTCTGACGCGTGGGGGGAGCGGTACTCGTGTCATGAATTCCGACCACAGACGTCTGTGAGCGGCTGTGAATACTCTGCTTTCATCTACAACAAGGTGCTGTTGAGCACGCAGGATGCTATTGTGCAGGCGCTTGGGTACAGGAGCATCCGCAGGGAGCGTATAGTAGATGTCTTCTTCAATAAGGGCGTGCCGTAGCGATTCAGGGATGGTGGGTGCTATGGCAAAACAGTCAGTGGGGCGGCATTGGCGCATTGCCAGTTCCAGTGCGGCAGTAAAACGCTCTGGTGAGGCCTTTCCCTCGGCAGGATAGCCAATAGCCATAAGCCAGTCTTGACCTGACAGGAAAAGATGGCTGTCTATACTGAAGGAGTGCCCCTCAGAAAAGGCTTCCATGAGAGAAGCGGATTGCTCAGGAACATGACAGGCAGGCATATTGTGCTCCATATGGTAACTGTCATGGAGAGCATAGACAAAAAAAGTCTTATGGGAAAGTACCAATGCAAGAGAGACACCACAAGAGGTACACGAGCACGTCGTGTGTGTGTTAGGGGTGATGTTTTTTTGTGTTGTGAGATAGTTTTGGGAGAGAGTCGTATGGTACCCGGAGCCGGGCTTGAACCGGCACAGCCTTGCGGCCGAGGGATTTTAAGTCCCTTGTGTCTACCAATTCCACCATCCGGGCAATAAAGAAGGGTGTGCGCAAAACACACAAGCGAGTGATGACAGGATCAACGCTTGGAACAATGGTTTTTCAGCATAGTCTGCTGCTTTTGTCAACATTGATGTGGCACAAGCTGAGAGAAAACAAATATGATACGCGCCTGGAAGAGGTATTTTCAAAGTCTCGTATGCTGCCTGAGAGCATCTTTAGAAAAAAGATCCCGCTTGCCTCTTTTTCCTGGCTGCGTTACCGTGAAAGCTCTGTCTCGTTGGGCATTAAGCCTTTGAAGGGCTTGTGTGATATTCTTTCAGGATTTATCTTATGGGAAGATACGCACACCTTTTGTGTATGGTGTTGTTTTTCGCCATGATACCGTAACGCATGACTGCGAAAAGTTTTTGAGGAAATATTCTTTTGTAATTGATTTTTGGGAAAAGTAATGAGGTGACTATGCAGTTTTTCAGTGATCGTTTTATTCTCGGAGTCTGTCGTTTGGGGGTTGTCGGTCTTGCGCCCAAGGCTCCAGGAACGTGGGCATCCCTGCTTGCTGTGGTGCTGGCACCAATGTTTTTCTTGCCTTTGAGTTTGCCGCTGCGCTGTCTTGTTCTGTTTGCCATCTTTGTACTTGGTTCACGAGCAGCGACACGGGCAGAGCAAATTCTTGGTCAGAAAGATCCTGGTGAGGTTGTTGTTGATGAACTGCTTGGCATGTGGTGCAGTCTGTTGATTTTTCCTGAGCCGACGCTGGCCATGCTCGTGGCGGCATTTCTCTTTTTCCGCCTGTTTGATATTGTAAAGCCCTGGCCTGTACGTGCCTCTGAAGACTGGTTGCCTGGCGGATGGGGGGTTATGCTGGACGACTTGCTGGCAGGGGTATTGGCGTGTGCCTGCTTGTGGATTCTGACATTTTTGCATTTGCTGTAATATCTGAGAAAAAGAGCAAGAAAAAAGGCGTACAAAGTGGTTTTGTACGCCTTTTAAAATGCAAAAATATGTGTGTCTAAAAGCTTTTCAAAACAAAAATCCTCCCGTAACTATCGGGGAGGTTGTGGAGAGCATCTTTCTGGAACAAAAGAAGGATGACTATTTCATGCGGTATGTGATACGCCCACGTGTCAGATCATAAGGGGAAAGTTCCACCTTTACTCGATCGCCAGGGAGGATGCGGATATAAAACTTGCGCATCTTGCCGGAAATATGAGCCAGAATTTTATGACCGTTTGTGAGTTCTACCAGAAACATGGCGTTAGGCAGGGCTTCCTGTACCACTCCGTCTACTTCTATGGCGCCTTCTTTTGCCATGGAACCTCCTGAAATATTGTATATTCTCTTTTGTTGAGACAGTTCTCTCCAAACAGAGGAAGCTAGCTTCACAAAAAAGAGAAGAGCTGTCAACCGGAATCCCTTTATGATACGATGATAAGCTTATTTTTTACGCTTTTTTTGTGCTGGGGTTGAGGGCTTACCTGTGGCAATCTCCTGCTCTGGTAATGGGCGCCACCCCTTGTACAGGAGAAGGCAAAGTCCGATAATAATCAGTGGCATACAGAGAACTTGACCCATGGTAAGCCAGCCAAAAGCCAGATAGCCAATATGCGCATCAGGGGTGCGGACAAATTCGACAAGAAAGCGGAATATTCCGTATCCTACTGCAAAAAATCCAGCAACAGCGCCATCAGGACGTTTTTTGCGGGAGAAAATCCAAAGCAGGACAAAAAGCACGAGTCCTTCAAAGCAGGCTTCATAGAGTTGCGAAGGATGGCGTGGCTCAGGCCCTTCAGGAGGGTATATCATTGCCCAGGGAAGATCCGCTGGCTTGCCCCAGAGTTCTCCATTAATAAAATTGCCAATGCGTCCGAAAAAAATACCAGGAGGCACCATGGGAGCGGCAAAGTCGGCGACATTGAGGAAGGTTTTTTTTCGCTTGCGTGAAAACCACCAGAAAGCCGCAACAACACCAAGAAGGCCTCCGTGGAAGGACATGCCTCCATTCCATATATACAGTATTTCCAGTGGGTTGCTCAGGTAAAAGCCAAGATCATAGAACAGAACATAGCCAATGCGCCCACCGAAAATGATGCCGATCATAACGCTGGTGAGCAGCTCGTCAACATCTTCTTTGCTCCAGGTAGAACCAGGCAGGCTTGCTCTATAGCGTCCCAGCAGATAACCGGATAAAAAACCCAGCAGGTACATAATACCATACCAGCGCAGGGAAAAACTGCCGATTTGGAGAGCTGTAGGGTCAAATTGTGGTGCGTAAAGCATCAGAGAGATTCTCCTGCCTGGAACGTTCCACTCTTGCCGCCAGACTTATACAGCAGGCGTACGTGCCGGATAACAATATCTTTTTGAACGGCTTTGCACATATCATAAATGGTAGCCGCTGTGGTTTGGGCGGCAATAAGTGCTTCCATTTCAACGCCAGTAGGGCCATGAGTGCGGGCTTCAGCTTCGATTCGCAATGAGGGAGGATTTTCCAGTATCTCAAAGCGAATGTCCACATAGGAAAGCGAAAGTGGATGGCACATGGGAATAATATCTGCGGTGCGCTTGGCAGCCATAATGCCTGCAATTTTTGCCGTTACCAAAACATCTCCCTTGGGGAGAGCGGCATTTTGTAGCAATTGTAGAGTGTGGGCGCTAACATCCACAAAGGCTTCAACGATAGCAATGCGTTCTGTGGGAAGCTTGTTTCCCACATCAACCATCTTGACGTTTCCTGTAGTGTCCATATGCGAGAATGTGTTCATGCCTGCCTCTATAGCGCAGCCCTTGCCTTGAGGCAAGTATCGGGGATACTCTTTCCTTGCAGCTTATGAAGATTTAAGAGGGGGATGGTTATCCATTGTGTTAAGGTGATTTTGTACAATAACGATGTATTGTGGGGTATTATGAAAGATTTTTGTCGTAGAGTGATGTGTATGATAGCAGCGGGGATATTCAGTCTCTCGATGTATTCTTCTCAGGTGATTGCTCAGGAGCCTTCGCTGGAAGAGATGGCAGGCGCGATGCTGATGGTAGGCTTCAGAGGAGCAACACCAGAAGAGACGAAAGATATTCAGACATTGCTTGCCAAGGGGCATATTGGCAGTGTCATACTGTTTGACTATGATGTTGCATTGGGCTCTCCCCAGAGAAATGTTGTTAACAAGCAGCAGCTTCAAAAACTGCTTGAATCATTGCATAAGGCGGCAGGTAAACGCCGTCTCATTGTTGCCGTGGATCAGGAAGGGGGGCGGGTACAGCGTCTGAAAGCGCAGCACGGTTTTACGGTATTGCCATCACAGGAGGCCTTGGGGCAGGAGATGCAGCGTGATGCCGAAAAGGGGGCAGAAAAGATCTCTCGTGTAGCTACACAACTGGGAGAAGAGCTTGCTGACGTGGGTATCAATATGGATATTGCCCCTGGGGTGGATGTGAATATTTTTCCGCAAAGTCCGGTAATTGGGGCTTTGGGGCGTAGCTATGGGAGCGATCCTGAACTGGTGACGCATTGTGCGCGAGTGTTTATACAGGCTTTGGAGAAAGCGGGGGTGATACCTGTAATCAAGCATTTCCCAGGGCATGGCAGTGCGCGAGTGGATACGCATCTCGGATTTGCGGATGTTTCAGAGAGTTGGAAGTCAAAAAAAGAACTGGCACCGTATCGAGCGCTGTTTGCGGAGAAATTTTCTGGTGCTGTGCTTAGTTCCCATGTTTTTCTCAAACAGCTTGATGCGCAGTTGCCCGCTTCATTGTCGCCCGCAGTTGTTACAGGGCTGTTACGTAACGAGCTGGGGTGGCAGGGGGTTATTATGAGTGATGATCTGCAAATGAAGGCGATTGCGGCAGATTATTCAATGGAGGAAAGTATCCGTCTTTCATTATTGGCGGGTGTGGATATTCTGATTTTTGGCAATAACCTTACCTATGATCCTCTTTTGCCCCAAAAAGCACACCAAACGATTCTGGAGCTTGTGCGCTCTGGTCAGATTCCAGAGTCGCGTATCCGGCAGTCATGGGAGCGTATTGAGCGAATGAAGGAGAGCTATTTTTCTGCAAAAAGATAACGAATCAACAGGATCCTTATCGCTGATATTCTGCTGGAATAATGGCAATGTGTGTAGTCGCGTATTATGGGCGCCCAACAAGCCAATGGAGCAAAGACGGTACGAGAGGCGGGTTAGGGGGATGCCAGCCAGAGTCTTTCAGGCCAGCGGAAAAAATAAGGCGCACACTTACCAGATGCCCAGTCTTGTTAAGGCGTACCCATAACTGGAAGGGGGGTTCATTTGCCTGACGTAAATCTCGCAAAAGTGTGAGGTTGCTGCCAAAGCGCAAATCATAGAAATGATATTCCAAGCCATTTTCCCAAATGAATGTCTCCTGAACAGGGAGTAGGGAAAAGCGGAAGAAAGCCTGGCAGGTTGTGTCAGAAAGATTAAGCTCCTGCATGAGCAGTGGGTCGGCTGCCGGACGTGAAAGTCGTGTGCCTGTGAGCTGATTGTCCCAGGAAAGCCCTGAGGCAACAATATGGTCTTGGGAGGCATCGTGATACAGCACTCGCCAGTTAAAGGGAGCCAGAATTTCTGGCAGGACATAGGCTTGTGGCGTACGGATGGTATCTGGCAAGCGCCAGTAATGCCATTGCTGTATGCCAAGGCAGACGAGAGGATAGCAAAAAATCCACGCAAGACAGATTTTTGCAGGGCGTGCAAGACGGCGTTGCAGGGGGGATGCTTCCTCTTTCATCATGGAAGTCGGTATTTCTGGTGTGGGAAGCTTGCGTGTGATTGTCCACAGCCAGATAGCGAGTGCAGGGAAAAGAATGAACGGGTCGACAATAAAGTTGCTATTAAAGCGCACCCGCAATTCTGAAAAAGGCAAAAAGATCAGAGTGCCGTATGTCGTGGTACAGTCAAGCCAGATGTGTAGCAGAAGAAGAAAAATGGAAAAAAGCCAGACCTGTCCGAAATTCCATCGTTCTTCTATTGTTTTGCGCCAGAGAGGATAGAGAAGAAAGGCGAGCAGTAGCCCTATAAGAGGAGCAGCCGCGAGAGCATGTGTGATGCCACGGTGCATAAGCAGGGAATTCAGTGGGCCTGTGCCGAAAAAGACGTCCACATCTGGGGAGGCTGTTGCCAAAGCCGCCAAAATAACTGCCCAGCGAGTATGTGGGCGGGAAGGAAAGGCCAGCAGGGCAATGGCCCCGCTGGCCGCATGTGTTAATGGATCCATATATCCTTATAATGAGTTATGATTCATGACGTGGAGGGCTGTTTTCCCTGCCAGGTCTGTTTATGCCCCCATTAGGGCGGTTGCCCTGTGGTCTGTTGAAGCTGCCATTGGGGCGATTACCCTGTGGCCTATTGAAACCACCATCGGGACGGTTGCCTTTCGGTCTGTTCAGACCGCCATTGGGGCGATTGTTGCGGGAGGGTCTGTTCAAGCCGCCATTAGGGCGGTTTTTCTGGTGAGGTCTGTTCAGACCACCCTTGGGACGGGTGGTTTGATGTGTGCTGTTCAAGCCGCCGTTGGGTCGTTTGTTTGGATGTGGTCTGTGTATGTTGGTATTGGGGCGATTCGCATTTGGGGGTCTGCGCGGGGTGGGGTG
>CAMTOM010000048.1 GCA_947074125.1 uncultured Desulfovibrionaceae bacterium | reverse complement strand
AGGGCGTGAGTTGGGAAATGAGCGAAGGGAGGCGGAGGTGTGCGTGGGGAGGGAAGAGAATGTTTGGAGGGAACAGGGCAGGACAGATATTCTATTAAAAAGGTGCGCTTGTGAATTGATGAGGGAGATTATGGGCTCACGCCACAAAACACGCTTGCTTCGCGTCGGGAATGTACCCCTGGGTGGTGACAGTCCTGTTGTTGTGCAAAGCATGACCAACACGGATACCCGTGATGTTGCGGCAACGGTAGCCCAGATAGAGCGCCTTGTTGCTGGAGGCTGTGAGCTGGTACGTGTGGCTGTACCGGATGAACGGGCGGCGGAGGCTTTGCGTGCTATTATAGACAAAGTGAATGTGCCCCTTATCGCCGATATTCATTTTGATTATCGCCTGGCTTTACGGGCAATCGAAAATGGAGTGGCGGCCTTACGCATCAATCCTGGAAATATTGGCGGTGAGGCAAAGCTCAATACGGTTGTGGACGCAGCCAAGGCGCATGCCTGTGTTATCCGTATCGGCGTGAATGGCGGTTCGCTGGAAAAAGATATTCTTCGCAAATATGGGAGTGCCAGCGCAAAGGCTCTGGTAGAGAGTGCGCTTGCTCATGTACGCTTACTGGAAAAGCGCCATTTTTACGAAACAAAAATTTCCATAAAATCTTCTGCGGTGCGTGAATGTGTGACAGCGTATCGGGAGTTGGCGGCTGTGTGTGACTATCCTTTGCATATTGGTATCACAGAAGCCGGAGGCCTGGTGCGCGGCGCTGTCAAGTCCGCTGTAGGTCTGGGGATTTTGCTCTGGGAGGGTATTGGAGATACCTTGCGTGTTTCCCTGACAGCACCACCGGAAAAAGAATTGCCTGTGGCGTGGGAAATTTTACGGGCACTTGATTTGCGGCGTCGTGGTCCGGAAATCATTTCGTGTCCTACCTGTGGGCGGACTGAAATTGATTTGTTTGCTTTGGCACAGCAGGTTGAAGATCGTCTTGCTCACGAAACAGCCGATATAAAAGTGGCTGTGATGGGTTGCGTGGTTAATGGGCCTGGAGAGGCACGTGAAGCTGATTTGGGTGTGGCTGGTGGTCGTGACAGGGGAATCATTTTCCGAAAAGGTGAAGTGGTACGCTCTGTCAGTGGTCAGGAAGCTTTGCTTACTGCCTTTATGGAAGAACTTGCTCAGTTATTAAATGAAAAAGGACAGGCATAATGCGTTGGAGTGAATCCTATATTCCCACTTTGAAAGAATCCCCTGCGGATGCAGAAGTTATCAGTCATAAGCTGCTGGTGCGTGCGGGTATGGTGCGCAAGCTGACATCAGGTATCTATGTGTATCTGCCATTGGGGCTCAGGGCTTTGGAAAAAGTTTCCCGTATTGTGCGTGAGGAGATGAATGCTGCCGGTTTTCAGGAATTGCTCATGCCTATGGTACAGCCCGCAGATCTCTGGAAAGAAACGGGGCGCTGGGAATTTTATGGCAAGGAACTTTTGCGCTTTCGTGATCGTAATGAGCGGGAATACTGTCTTGGCCCCACACATGAAGAAGTTATTACGGACTTGGTGCGCGGTGAGGTAAAATCGTACCGCCAGCTCCCTGTACGCCTCTATCAGATCCAGACAAAATTCCGTGATGAGATACGTCCTCGCTTTGGTCTTATGCGCGGGCGCGAATTTGTTATGAAGGATGCCTATTCCTTTGATGTGGATGATGCGGGTGCAGATAAAAGTTATCAGCGCATGTTTGAGGCCTACCAGCGGATATTTTCCCGAATGGGACTTCGTTTCCGTGCTGTAGAGGCGGATTCCGGTTCCATCGGTGGTAATTTTTCTCATGAATTCATGGTGCTTGCCGATACCGGAGAAGATACCGTTGCCGCCTGTTCTGCCTGTGCCTATGCCGCCAATACAGAGCGGGCAGAAGCGGTGTGGAAAGGTACGGCAAATACGGTCTCCTGCGCATCGTATGTTCTGATGCCCACACCAGGCGCACATACTGTGGAAGAAGTTGCGACATTGTTGCAGGTTCCTGCGACCAGTGTTGTAAAAACCATGCTCTATGATGTGGATGGTGAGGCTGTGGCGGTCTTGGTACGTGGTGATCGTGCGGTGAATGAGATAAAATTGAAAAATCTCATGAACGCAACAGAGGTAACTCTGGCAACTCCAGCCCAGGTGGAAGAGTGGACAGAAGCACCGCTGGGCTTTGCCGGACCTGTTGGACTCAATAAGGTGAAGCGTATTTACGCAGATTTGGAACTACAGGCTGGTACAGACTATGTTACCGGTGCGAATGCGGGAGATGCCCACTTTATTCATGTAGATCTGAATCGGGATGCCCAGATAAGCGCGTATGCGGATATGCGTCTTGTGATGGAAGGAGATGTCTGTCCTCGTTGTGGTGCGCCTCTGATACTGCCTCGTGGCATAGAGGTGGGGCATGTTTTCAAGCTTGGCTGTAAATACAGTGCAGCCATGAAGGCGCATTATGTGGATGAAGCCGGTGCAGAACATCCTATGGTAATGGGGTGTTATGGTATTGGTGTTTCCCGTGTGGTTGCCGCAGCTATTGAGCAGAATAACGATGCCAATGGCGCACTTTTCCCACCTGCGATCGCACCTTTTGAAGCTGTTGTGCTGGTACTTGATCCCAAGAATGCTGATGTTATGACAAAAGCCACTGCCATATATAACATGCTTTCTGGTATGGGAGTGGATGTATTGCTGGATGATCGGGACGAGCGTCCTGGGGTGAAATTCAAGGATGCTGATCTTATCGGTTCTCCTTTCCAGTTGGTACTTGGCGCAAAAGGTCTTGAAAAGGGTATTGTGGAGTGTAAAGACCGCCGTACGGGTGCAAAAGGTACACTGCCTCTTGAGGCTTTTGAGGAGCACCTTGTGCAATGGATGCAGCAGGTACGTGAGGGCTGGCATATATAGCCTGTCCATATAAAGAATATGGAAAAAATGACCGGAGTGTATCAAACGCATGTCTGACATTTCAGGAGATACTATTTACAGCATACGTCAGTTGACAGATCAGCTACGGCGTACGCTGGAAGGTGTTTTCCCTTTTGTCTGGGTGCATGGTGAAGTGACAAATCTGTCGCGTCCCTCCTCCGGTCATTTATATTTTTCTCTCAAAGATGCGGACGCACAACTGCCTTGTGTGTGGTTTCGCGGGCAGCAGGCAGGGGAACGTACTTTTGACCCCATGACTGGTGAGGTCTTTGAAGATGGCCCAAGACCCTGTCTTTCCGCTTCTTTGAAAAATGGCTCTCAGATATTGTGTGCCGGACGCATTAGCGTCTATGCAGGACGCGGGACATACCAGCTTGTGGTTGAGCTGGCACAGGAAGCAGGACGGGGAGCACTTGCCGCTGCTTTTGAGGAACGCAAGGAGAAGCTCAGGCTTTTAGGGTATTTTAGTGAAGCCCGCAAACGCCCACTTCCCGTAAATCCTTCACGAGTGGCACTGATTACCGCTCCGACGGGTGCTGTCATTTATGATTTTACACGCCTTGCTGCTGAGCGGGGTTTGGGTGCAGAGCTGCGTCTTTATCCTGTTCTGGTGCAGGGAGAAGGGGCGGCTCCTGCCATTGTGACTGCCATTACACAAGCCAATGCACAGGCATGGGCTCAGGTGATTGTCATAGTGCGTGGCGGTGGTTCATTGGAAGATTTATGGTCTTTTAATGAAACTTCTGTGGCCGAAGCTGTATTCGCCTCGGCGATTCCTGTTGTGGCGGGAATAGGGCATGAAGTGGATTTTACCTTAACGGATATGACGGCTGATGTGCGTGCGGCAACACCTTCCCATGCTGCTCAATTACTATGGCGGGAAAAAAGAGAAATCGCCCGATGTATTGATGAGTGGGAGCTGCGTGCGCAGGCATGTGCAGCAACACTGTTGTCTTCTGCATTGCGCCATGTCGATATTCAGGATCAGACATTGCGCTGGTTTTCTCCTGTGCGTGTCGTGGAGCGTTTGCAGGAAAAAGAACGGCAGCTTGCCCGTGATGCACGCTTGGCACTGGAAATGCGCCTGCAACGTGAAAGCCGTACGCTGGAAAGGGCAAATGCGGCTTTGGAGTATTCTTTTCAGCCTGAGAGTCTTGCTTTTCGGGAAAAAGAGATTGCTGCATTGCAGATGCGACTGGATATGGCATGGCGTGTCTATTTTCAATCTCGTGAACGGCAATATGAATTTCAGGAGGCAGCGCGTATACAGGCTGCGACTGTTTTTTTACGCACTTGTGAGCAAAGTGTTATGAAAGCAGATCTGCAACTGTTAGCCTGTGATCCTGAAGCACCACTGCGAAAAGGTTATGCGCTTATGCGTCGGGAGAATGGACAGATAGTGCATAAGGTGGCAGCAGTGGATGTGGGGGAAACGCTTTTTGTAGCCTTGCATGATGGAGAACTACGGGCTACTGTAACCGGAAAAACAATACAGGATGCGTGTCGATTGAACCCAAAAAAACTTTCGCCGCATACGTTACCAACGAAAAAGGGATAGATGTTATGAAGATGATGCGGTCTCTGTTGTCACTGACACTTTTTGTACTTTTTTGCTGCATGGCATGGGCTGGGGTTAGTGTCGCAGCTACGATAAGCATATCCAGTCCGGGAAGTGTTGCCAATGGCGAGGCCTTTGTTGCCCGAATCAGCAGTGCCTCTTCTTTTGATGTGGCACGCTTTGGCTGGAAACAGAAACAGTATGCTGTGCCTGCGATAAAAGTTCAGGAAGGTGGTGCTCCGCGTTGGGTCGCTTCCATTCTGCTTCCTGTATCACTTGATGAAAAGCCAGGGAAGCTTACCCTTACCGGACGTGTCAATGATGCGGCAGTGAAATCCGTTTCGCGTACAATACAGGTGACTTCAAAAAAGCGTCCCGTGCAAAATCTGAAAGTAGAAAACAAATATGTAGAGCCTCCCAAGGAAGTGCTGGATCGCATTAAAAGAGATCGTGCTGCTGTTAAAGTTGTGCTTGGTAAGTATACTTCGACTTCCCACTGGCGTCTGCCTTTGGTAAAGCCTGTTCCTGGCAGCGTTTCCAGCTTGTTTGGTGTTAAACGAGTTTTTAATGGAAAGCCACGCTCAGAGCACAAAGGCCTTGATCTGCGCGGTGCTACGGGACAACCTATCAAAGCTATGGCTGGTGGTATCGTGCGTCTTTCGGATTCTCTCTATTATGGGGGTAATTCCGTTTATATTGATCACGGTCTTGGCTTTGTGAGTGCGTATATGCACATGTCTTCCATTGGCGTCAAAGACGGTCAGCGTGTCAGCGCCGGAGAGGTTATTGGCAAGGTTGGCGCTACGGGAAGAGTGACAGGGCCTCACCTTCATTTGAGTACATATGCCCAAGGAGTTGCCGTAGATCCAGAAGCACTGCTTTCTCTTGCTTCTGGAAAATAAGTTCACTCTGGATATGCGTCAGCACAGGAGAATGGTGTATGAAAAAAGAAAAGCGCGCCGCCCCTTCTTTTGAGGAACGCATGCAGCGCCTTCAGGAAATCGTGGCACTATTGGAAAAAGGTGAACTGCCTTTGGAAGAGAGTGTTGCTTTATACAAAGAAGCGACCGCTTGTTCAAAAGATTGCCGCCTTCTTCTTGAGCAGGCTCGTAATGAATTGCGTATTGTGCAGGCTGACGGTACGACACAGCCTTTTGTCCTGTCTGGCGATGAGGAAGCATCCTCATAGGAAATCACTCCCTCATTGCTGTCGACATGGTTTGCAAGAACGTTTTACGGATATTGTTTGCACTGGCTCTAAAAGAGCTTTCGTGGAAGGATAGTGCATGGACAGTCAGAGCATGAAAAAAATCTTGGGGGAGCGTGCTGCCCTTGTAGAAGAATGCCTTGCGGCACTTGGGGGGGAGGCGGCTGTACCCAGGCGTTTGCGAGAGGCGATGCAGTATAGCCTGATGGCTGGTGGAAAGCGTCTGCGTCCGGTGCTCTGTCTCACGTGTATGGCACTTTGTGGGGGAGAGATGCGACAGGCACTCCCTTTCGCTGCCGCTTTGGAAATGATCCATACCTATTCTCTGATTCATGATGATCTGCCTGCCATGGATGATGACGATCTGCGTCGTGGGCGTCCTTCCTGTCACAAGGCTTTTGATGAGGCAACAGCAATATTGGCTGGTGATGCCTTGCTGACAGATGCTTTTGCCGTGATTGCAAGCATATCTTTGCCTGCTGAGCGTGTGTTATGCGCTTTGCGAACCCTGAGCGAAGCGGCGGGGTCGTCTGGGATGGTCGGTGGACAGATGCTTGATATGGAATATACAGGAAGAAGCAAGGCCATCTCTCTGGAAGAATTACGCCGTATGCACAGTATGAAAACAGGCGCATTGTTGCGGGCAGCGTGTGTGTGCGGAGCACAATTGGCGGGTGCGAATGAAAAGACTGCGGCAAATATTGCCGCTTATGGCGCTGCACTTGGAAGGGCATTTCAGATAGCCGATGATATTTTAGATGTCGTGGCTGACACGGCAACACTGGGCAAACCCGCTGGTTCTGATGTCGCGCTGGGAAAGATGACATATCCTGCCTTGCTTGGTCTTGAGCGGAGTCGTGAACTTGCAGAGGAAGAAGTTCGTCTTGCTATTAGTGCATTGGAAGGTTTTCAGGGTGCGGAGGCTGCTTTTCTTGTGGCCTTGGCGCGTTATGTTATTTCTCGTACCTATTGAGTGGTTGCAGTCCAAACGAATCAGAGGAAGGCACTTTCTCTGCCACAGGTGAGAGCCATGAAAAAGTCTGAAACGCTGCTTGAAAGCATTCGTATGCCTGAGGGCATTGCCGACCTGACATTGGAGCAACAGGTGCTTCTTGCCGGTGAGGTGCGTGAGCGCATCATTGAAACGGTTTCTCACAATGGTGGGCACTTGGCTCCTTCTTTGGGAGTTGTTGAACTGACTTTGGCTCTTTTAAGTAATTTTCAGATGGACAAAGACAAAGTCATCTGGGATGTCGGGCATCAGAGTTATGCCTGGAAGCTTCTTACAGGGCGCGCACAGAATTTTCATACCTTACGAACCCTTGGGGGGCTGGCGGGTTTTCCCAAACGAGATGAAAGTCCTTATGACTGTTTTGGGACGGGGCACTCTTCAACCTCTATTTCAGCAGCGCTTGGTATGGCAATGGCACGTGATATTGCCGGACAGAAACATCATGTCATTGCTGTGATTGGTGATGGTTCTCTGACAGGAGGTGAGGCGCTGGAAGGATTGAATCTTGCCGGACACATGGGGCGTCGGCTTATTGTGGTGCTTAACGATAATGAGATGTCCATTTCTCCCAATGTAGGAGCATTATCCCGCTTTTTAAGCCGTACGCTTTCCCGTCGCTGGGTTCGCCAGACACGCAAAGATGTGCTGGCGTTGCTGCGTTCCGTTCCCCGTATTGGAGAAGATCTGGCAACATACGCGCTCAGGGGAGAATGGAGCTTCAAGTCATTTTTTACACCAGGTATGCTCTTTGAAGCGTTTCGCTTCAGTTATATGGGGCCTGTGGATGGTCATGATCTTTCCGCGCTCAAGCGTCATTTAACGATGGCGGCCAATATTGAGGATGGTCCCGTACTGCTGCATGTACTCACGCGCAAGGGCAAGGGGTATCCTCCGGCAGAAATTGAACCTTCTCATTTTCATGGAGTGGGGGCTTTTGAGCCTGAAACAGGAGAATCGCTTGCGAAGCCTCCATCACCCCCTTCCTTTACAAGCGTTTTTGGTGAGACTCTTGTTGAGCTGGCCAAAGGTGATAAGGATATTGTGGCGATTACGGCTGCCATGCCTGAAGGAACAGGAACGTGTGCCTTTGAAAAAGCCTATCCTGACCGTTTTGTTGATGTGGGTATTTGTGAGCAGCACGCGGTGACCTTTGCGGCGGGTCTGGCCAGTCAGGGGCGCAAGCCTGTGGTGGCTATTTATTCCACTTTTCTTCAGCGTGCCTATGATCAAATAGTGCATGATGTCTGTATTCAAAATCTTCCTGTTGTCTTTTGTGTCGATAGAGCCGGCCTGGTCGGGGAAGACGGTGCGACACATCATGGCGCTTTTGATATTGCCTATCTGCGTTCCATCCCTCAGATGCGTATCCTCGCGCCGAGAGATGAGAATATGTTACGTCACTGTCTCTATACGGCTTTGCGATCCTCTGGCCCTTGTGCGATCCGCTATCCTCGTGGTTCTGGATTTGGTGTTGCATTCGATTCTTCCTTCTCACTTCTTGAGCCGGCAACAGGTACATTGTTGCGTGAAGGGACTGATGCGCTTGTGATTGCTGTGGGTAACAGGGTTCATCACGCTTTGGAGGCTGCCAAAAATCTTGAGAAAGAGCGCTCTGCCAGTATTGCGGTCTTTGACCCTGTGTGGCTCAAGCCTTTGCCTGCAAAGCAGTTATTGGAATTGGGACACCGTTTTTCTCGTATTCTTTTTGTGGATGAAGGGGTGCGTGAGGTAGGCCTCCCGTTTTCGGTGCTTGACTTTTGGACGGTGGTTGCCGTGTGCTGTTCCCAGCAACTCGTTCGCTGTGGAG
>CAMTOM010000047.1 GCA_947074125.1 uncultured Desulfovibrionaceae bacterium | reverse complement strand
GGGGTGGCAAAGGAAAGGGAAGCGGTTAACAGAACCATGGCCAGTGCAGTGAAAAGATTTCGTCACATTGAGTCTCCTTTGTGTATTTGTGGGGTTCGCTGGAATATGTATGTCTTGTTATCGAGTGACAAGGTAACCTATTCCTGAGTAAAAAACACATTACTGATAAGCTATCGCATTTGGCATTCTGGAGCAAGGTCTCTTCTTCTGCATTTTATTTTTGCAAGAATGGGAGATGACGGCGCCTGTCATAGTACTGTCAGGGAGATAGTGCGCAACAGCAAAGATACAGAATGCCTGCGTTATTTTTGATATGCATCAATCCTGTTCTACTATTAGGGTGTGCAGTGTTTTATTGTTTTTTGCCAAAACAACTACATACTGTGTTAAAAATCGAGATTGCCCGGAGTACGGGGGAAAGGAATCACATCGCGGATATTGCTGACGCCAGTGAGCAGCATAAGCAGTCGCTCAAAGCCCATACCAAAACCCGCGTGCGGTACAGAACCAAAACGGCGCAAATCAAGATACCACCAATACTCAGAGGGGTCCTGTCCGGTTTCGATAATGCGCTTTTCGAGAATATCCAGACGTTCTTCACGCTGGGCGCCGCCAATAAGCTCACCGATACGCGGTACAAGAACATCCATGGCGGCAACGGTTTTGCCATCGTCATTAGAGCGCATATAGAAGGCTTTTATTTCTTTGGGATAATCATAAACGATGGTAGGGCGCTTGAAATGTTCTTCAGCGAGGTAGCGCTCATGCTCTGTTTGCAGATCCGTTCCAAAATGAACAGGATACTCAAAGGATTGCGCACTGCTGGTGAGAATATCGACAGCTTCGGTATAGGAGACTCTGGCAAAAGGGTTGTCGATAATGTTTTGCAGGCGACTGCGCAATTCTTTATCCACAAAATTATTGAAGAGGCTTATGTCGTCATCACAATGCGCAAGAATATGCTCTATCACATAGCGGGTGAGGCTTTCGCCCAGTTCCATATTGTCCTGGAGGTCAGCAAAGGCCATTTCAGGCTCGATCATCCAGAATTCTGCGGCGTGGCGTGGTGTATTGGAATTTTCAGCACGAAAAGTGGGGCCAAAGGTATACACGCGCCCAAGTCCCATCGCGAGAGCTTCCGCTTCAAGCTGACCGGAAACCGTCAAGCCGCAGGGTCGCGCAAAAAAGTCATTATGCAGATCGGTATCACCAGCAGGCAATGTGGTAACACGGAACAGTTCACCAGCCCCTTCACAATCCGAACCCGTCAGGAGTGGTGTATGCACATAGTAAAAATGACGGCTGTGGAAAAAGTCATGAACAGCTTTAGCGGCTTCAGAGCGGATGCGAAATGCGGCACCGTATTTGTTTGTACGGGATCGCAAATGCGCAATGGTACGCAAAAATTCATCTGAATGGCGTTTTTTCTGGAGTGGGAATGTTTCGGGGTCTGCCAGGCCAAAAAGAGTCATTTCCCGTGCCCGCACTTCCCATTGCTGTCCTTTGCCAGGTGAGGCGACCAGCGAACCTGTAATGGATACAGCAGCACCCGTGTTGACCTCTTTGCTATTCGCATAGGCTTGCGTATCAATATCAAGAATGCACTGAATATTCGCCAGACAGGAGCCATCATTGAGTTCGAGAAAAGAAAATTCCTTGGCGTCGCGACGGGTACGAACCCAACCACAAATGACGATTTCCTGCTGTGGGTCTGTGCAGGTCAGTGCGTCTACAATGAGAGTGCGTTGCATGTGTGTTCCTTACAAGATGGTATGACTATACTGTTGCTGTGTCATCGCGCAAAATTGCGAAAAAGCTTGCTGCGAGCCAGTCCAGAATCCGTGCAGGATTGACGGCAAAGGCGAGCAGTTCTTGTGCTTTATCAAGTGTTGCAAGAAAATGAAGGCGCTTGTGTGGGGGGAGATCGCGCAAGCAGTTTGCCAGAGGAGGAAGATTGTTTTCGTCTGGGCGTGCGGCAAGGGCGAGACGTTTCTGGCAGAGCAAAACAATGTGCGCAGCCAGTTGCGTGTTTACGGAGCCTTTTGCGCCAGTGAGATCCTGCCATTGTTTGAGAGGCGCATGTTTTTGTGGAAGACTGGCGGCTTGAAGAAAGGCTGTCAGCGCATTTTCCCAGGGGAGAAGGGTATCTTCGACTATTGTGATGTCTGGCCAGGGCAGTGTAACTACCCATGAACGCGAAACCAGCGTGGGAAGAAGCTGGGTACGCTGTGCTGCGAGCAGCACAAAAACCGTTGTCGGTGAAGGTTCTTCCAAAACCTTGAGGAGCGCATTGGCAGCTTCGAGGCGTGAGAGGTCAAGACCAAAAAGAATGACAGCACGTTTGCCTGCATCATGAGGCGCATCGCGCAAACGCGCTTTAAGAGCGCGGACATTGTCCATGGTAAGGGCACGAATGCCAGAGGTGTTTTCCTCTTCTTCCTTATTGGAAATGCGACCGTCATAAAGCAGCACATTGAGAGAGCAGTCCTGTGCGATACGCTCACATGAAGGACAGCTCTGGCAGGGAAAGCCCGATGCAGCCTTTGCAGCATCAGTCATGTTTGTGTGTGGGCAGTTGAGCAGGCTTGCCCACCAGCGCGCGAGGTCAAGTCGTTCTGACTCGGTGCCGCCCTCAAAAAGCAGGACTTGTGGCGGTAACTGACGCAACAGGGCAAGGCGTGTGCGTATGTGCTCAAGACCTGTAGCGGGGTCTGCATCATGAGCGGGCATTGTCATGAATATCTTTGCTCACACAGTCTCAGCGGGTGATGGTCTGCTTTCTGTCTGGTCCAACAGAAATAAAGCTGACGCGCACACCAGAGAGTTCTTCTATACGCCTGACGTATGCCTGCACTGTATCGGGAAGGGAATCCCATGTGCGGCATTCGGTAATGTCTTCAGTAAAGCCTGGCATTTCTTCATATACAGGAGCGACGTCTGCAAGTGCGTTTTCCTCCTGAGGCGGGTACTGTACCGTTTCATTCTGATAGACATAGGATGTGCAGATATGCAGTACAGGGAGATTTTGAAGAACATCCAGCTTTGTCAGGGCAATGTCGGTAATGCCATTCAGGCGAACAGATTCGCGCAGGATGGGCATGTCAAACCAGCCACAGCGACGGGGACGCCCTGTGGTGGCGCCGAACTCATGACCTTTAACGCGGAGGTATTCGCCGGTATCGTTGTGCTGCTCGGTGGGGAAGGGGCCAGAGCCAACACGTGTGGTGTAGGCTTTGACAATGGCGATAATGCGCTCCAGTTCCTGAGGAGCAACGCCACTTCCAGCAGAAGCATTGCCAGCAACAGTATTGGATGAGGTTACAAAAGGATAGGTGCCATGGTCAATATCCAGATGTGTGCCCTGGGCACCTTCAAAAAGAACCTGTTTGCCTTTGGCGCGGGCTTCGCCAATTACACTGGAAACATCTGCCAGATAGGGAGTCAGGCGGGGAGCCAGTGCAAGAATTTCTGCAATAACCTGTTCAGGATCAAGAGCTTCCTGCTTGTACAGGCCTTCTAAAAGGGCATTTTTTTCCTGAAGGGCGAGAATGATTTTCTCGCGTAGCAGTGCAGGATTGGTGAGGTCAGCGGCACGAATGCCAACACGTGAGGCTTTGTCTTCATAGCAGGGGCCGATACCGCGTCCTGTGGTGCCGATTTTTTTTCCGGCGCGGCGCAGTTCTCGGGCGGCATCAAGTGCTTTATGGTAGGGCATGATGAGGTGGGTTTTCTTGCTGATTTTGAGGCGTGCAGGCGAAACATCCACACCGCGTGCGGCGAGGTGGTCTATTTCTTTGAGAAAAACAGCAGGATCGCAAACAACGCCATTGCCAATGAGGCAGAGTTTGTTATCATGAAGGATACCGGAGGGGATCAGGTGCAGAATGGTTTGTTCGTCCTGCACTTTGATGGTGTGCCCTGCGTTGTTGCCACCCTGGAAACGTACGATAACATCGTTTTCGCTGCTCAGCAGATCGACAATCTTACCCTTTCCCTCATCGCCCCATTGTGCGCCAATAACGACTGTGTTGCCCATGCCCGTGCCCTGCCTTCTTTATTATATATGTGGAGCGCGTGGTTTAATCCGTAAAGGAACACGCCCGAATGACGATATGCCAGAGATGCGCCGCATGTTACAAAGCGGCCGGAGAAAAGCTTGTGTGCAGGAAATTGTTTTCTGTATAAAGACACACAATACCACTGATACCGATAAACTAAAGTACCGTGCAAGTCAATTTTTCTTAGGAATGAACAAGGATATGGCGCGGAAAATTTCCCCACCTGCCGTAGTGTTGCGGCGCTCACTCTATTTCCTTTACCTGCCAGCATTTCTTTTGCTGGCGGGGCTTGCCTTGTTGGTTATGGGAATTTCCAATCAGACCGGACGCAGTGTATTGCGCGCAGCGGTACCTGTACATGCGGCTTCCACAGAATTGCTTACGCCTTTTGGAGCAGGTTTTGAGGAAGATTTGCTCAGGATGTTTTGCGAAGTGAATGCGTGCAGTCTTGTTTTTGTGCCCATGCGTGGGCATGCGGAAGCCTTGCGGGTACTGAGAGGGGGCTATGTGGATGTGGCTGTGGGTTTTTCTGGAGAGCCTGGGGCGGATGCTCGTGTGGTGCATGGGCCTGTGTATTATCGTGCGGGTAAGGTTACTGTTGATTTACCCCCTTTGCGAGAGAAAAGTATTGCGACGAAAGCGCCCTGGGGAGCTGCATCTCGTTCTGCTCTGGCAGATTTTTTTTCCAAAGATGAAAAAGGTACTGCTTCTCAGACGAAAGGAAAGTCTGCTGCTCCTGTTCGGGAAATGTCTTCAAGTGGGCGCCTCTCATTTCCCTCGTCACCAACAAGAGAGACATCGCATCTTCTTGTTCCTCCAGGCAGACCAGACCCTGTACAGCAGGCACATCTTCAGAAAATGCAGCGTCTTTTACGGATGGACAGTCGTTCCTGGGCATTATGGGAGCCTGTGATTTATCGTTTGGACAAGAAGATGGATCGTGTTGTACGTGAAGCGGGTGAGGTAGGGTATCGCTGGATGTGGCGGGAAGAAGATCCTCACTGGAGTGCGCGTTTTGAAGCGTTTTGGGCTTCAGTCATGCAGTCTGGAGATTTGCGCTTGCGCATTCTTGAAGACCGTTACTACGACTACATAAAGACAATGGAACCTTCGGGAGTCCGTTATTTTCTGGAGATCATCGAAAAGCGTTTGCCGGCATATCGCAATATTATTGCAGCGGGCGCGCGCAGTGTTGCCCTGGATCCTTTATTGTTTACTGCGGTGCTCATTCAGGAATCGCGTTTGAATGAAAAAAGTGTGAGCTCCACGGGGGTACGCGGCATTATGCAGCTCACACAGCAAACAGCAGAACACCTGAAAGTAAACAGAATGAATCCTGAAGAAGCGATTTTTGGGGGCGCACGTTATTTGCGAGAGCTTTGGGAGAAACTTGAAGACATGGGGCTTGACCCCTGGGACAGGTGGTTTTTTACGCTGGCGGCCTTCAATCAGGGGCCTGGGCGTTTGCAGGGAGCCATCGCACTTTCAAAGAAATTGGGAGGCGAGGGGCGTACCTGGGTCGAGTTAAAAGAGGTATATCCTCTTCTTGGGCAGGCACGTTATGCAGCAATGGTCGGGCAAAGTCCTTTTCGTGGTGGTGAGGCTGTTGTGTTTGTTGAGAGGGTGCGCTGGTATTATCATCTGCTACGTGGTCTCATCGCTCTCGAGCGACCGGAAGCGCAGCACCTTACACCTCTGCTTGGTGGGGGCGGGGGGCTCAAGTGAGAAATTTTCGGTAGATGGAGCCAGAGCCGTGGGGAAAGCGGTGCTGTCATCCGGGCGTGCTTCTTTGGCCCAATGATAGTTGAAAAGCTGGTTTTTCCAGCGCTTTGCCTGAATAAGTGACAAAATAAGTGCGGCTTCTTCCCAGCGTTTGGTGGGTTCAAAGTGGCTGACTTTGGTTGCGTACTGGTTCCAAAGTGACATGAGTGAGGCCTCATCCAACGCGTCTAGCTGCCTCGCGAGTTTTGTCAGCAAATGCTCCATATATTCTCTCCTTAATACCTTGTTCTGGGGATTTACGTCAAAAACAGTTCTGCTTCAAGAAATTTATCTTCTCTATTTTGAGATAAATCGGCAGTTTTTTTTAAATCTTTGTAGTTGCAAGAAAAGCTTTCCAGAGCTCATGAGCATACGTTTTCGTATCCCTCCCTCATGGGTTTTTTTTATAAAAATGGAGAAATATTGACAAAAAATAACTTGCAAAAAAACAATTCTTCTTCTAGGGTGATCTGGAAGTTTATGTAATGAGCTTGCTTGTCTGAGTGGAGTTATGTGTAACATTTGAGTGGGATGTCGTTTGTGAGAGGGATGTTATGTCACAAGTAAGTCAGGGGTTACTGGATGCCGCTCTGGATCTCATCAAGCGGGGAACGCAAGGGGTGCCTTTTAGCAGCCGTGCAGAACTCGCCCGTGCGGCCAATGTATCTGAAGCCAACCTTTCGCGCTGGCTCAGTGGAGCATCTACGCCAACACTGAAAAAACTGGAGCCTGTACTCGCTGCTCTGGGTGCAAAGCTTATCTTGCCGGATGAAAATGGTACGTACGCAACAATGCCGGACGTACGCCTTGTTCTGCAA
The DNA here is from genome assembly GCA_947074125.1 of uncultured Desulfovibrionaceae bacterium. GTDB lineage: Bacteria > Desulfobacterota > Desulfovibrionia > Desulfovibrionales > Desulfovibrionaceae > JAQVCS01. The sequence goes on along the minus strand of CAMTOM010000047.1, from coordinate 1,936 downwards.
GACCAGTATGCGCCTCAAGGAGGAGCAAAGTCTCCAGTAGAAAATGATTATGTGCTTGTTCCCCTCGTTGGGGAAGTAGGTGGAGGCTCAGGATTGTTGCCACAGCGCAAGGAACCTGAGTTTTGGCTGCCACTGCCGCGTAATCTGGTGGGTCCGGAAATGTGGATTGTACGCATGGGAAAAGGAGATCGCTCCATGCTGCCACGCGTCTATCCTGGAGACTTGGTGGTGATTGACCGTCGCCGTATTGGAGATGTGAAACCGGAAAATATTTACCTTGTGCAAAGCCCGCTTTCAGAAGGAGGCGGTTTCGCATTGCGACGGGCAAAAGAAGTTCTGGTACACAATAAGAGTATGCTGCTGTTTTATGCAGACAATGCTCCAGAAGGGTATCAACCACAGATTTTCGATCTTAACCTGTATCCTGGCGGGAATGTGCGTGAAGCCATTAAAGGCCGCGTGGTACAGATTATTTCCAATGTGGGCGTACGCTAAGAGTAGCGCGTACGTTTGGGGGGTCGTAGGAGGAGGAAAGCCTTCCGGTCGCACAGGGCGACAGGAGGCTTTCCTTGTTTTTTGCGCTCCCTTCAGGTAGAATGACGCTTCTTTTTATTCTTCTGGCTCTATAAGGAATGGAGGCATCAATGAGTTTGAAAGAGATGTATAAAACATTGCAGCAAGATGTTTTTCCGGATGATATGACCATTTTGCTCGGTCAGGAAAAGCTGGTCTATCGCAAACGAACCTGGGAGCTGGAAGGTGAGCGGAAAGGTTTGCGCTATGGTGAAAATCCTGACCAGCCCGCAGCCCTCTATGAACTCGTTGCGGGTGAGATTACCTGTGGTGGCCTGACATGGCGTGGCGCTGGGCAGGGCATTGTCGCTTCCCTAAACGAACAGCAAATGATTCAGGCGGGCAAGCATCCTGGCAAAACAAACCTTACTGATGTTGATAATGCCGCGAATATTCTGCAATATCTGACAGACTATCCTGCCGCGCTTATTATGAAACATAACAATCCCTGCGGCGCTGCCTGGTCTCGGACAGGTATTGCCGATGCTCTTGAGAAGGCTTTCTGGTGCGATCGTATCGCGGCCTTTGGAGGGGCTGTTGTTGTTAACAGACCTTTGGATATGTCTGCGGCAGAATTGATTGCGGCAAACTATTTTGAAGTGGTAGCTGCCCCCTCTTTTGAGGAAGGCGTCATCGATGTGCTCAAGAAACGCAAAAATTTGCGCATTATGCAACTTCCTGGACTCGCACGCCTGGAAGAGCTGACACGCTCTGCCTTTCTTGACATCAAGAGTCTTGCAGATGGCGGCATCGTTTTGCAAAAATCTTTCGTAAACCGCATCCTGACCGCTTGTGACTTTTTGCCCGCAAGCGCATCCACTGCGGACGGTCTGACCGTGACAGCACGTAAGCCCTCCCCTCAGGAAATGGATGACTTGCGTTTTGCCTGGGCTGTGGAAGCAGGAGTAACATCGAATTCTGTCATTTTTGCGCGCAATGGCGCAACCATAGCCATTGGTACAGGAGAGCAGGATCGTGTGGGCTGCGTGGAGCTGGCTATTCATAAAGCCTATACAAAGTATGCAGACACGCTCGCCTTTCGCGAAACAGGAATGTCGCTCTATGAGTTGAAAGTAAAGGCAGCTACTGACAATGAAGCTGCGCAGGCTCTTGAAGCCATTGAGCAAAAAACCCGTGAAGAACGAGGAGGGCTGCCTGGTTCCGTACTCGTGTCAGACGGCTTTTTCCCCTTCCGTGATGGTGTGGATGTGGCTGTGGCGCAAGGCATTACCGCAATTGCCCAGCCCGGTGGTTCGCTGCGTGATCATGAAATTATTATGGCATGCAATGAAGCAGAGCCACAAGTGGCAATGGTGTTTACCGGTCAGCGATCTTTTAAGCATTAGGTAGAATGGAGAGAGGG
>CAMTOM010000046.1 GCA_947074125.1 uncultured Desulfovibrionaceae bacterium | reverse complement strand
AAAAACAGAATCCACGAAGAACGTAATGTCCATTTGGAAAGGGCAGGAAGCTTCTTGGAGATATACTTATACATTATATTTTCCCACAACAATCTGGGCAATGAGTAAAAAAGAAACGTCACCAAGCCATGTCTGTTCCCTTTCTACACAACAGTCAACAGCAGATCAAAGAAAAGAGCACAGGGGCATCGAGAAATAGAAAAAAATACAAATAAAACAAGTATATTACGAAGATAAATAACGTTTGGCACGCCCTTTGCTCAACAAGAAGCAGAAGACAATTGATAACACTACTTTACCCCCTCAATCATAAGGAGTTTTTTATGAAAAAGTCTTATATTGCAGCGCTTGCTCTTGTACTTACCCTTGGAATAGCTGCCAGCGCCTTTGCCTGGCCCCACGGTGGCGGACACGGTGGACACAGTGCTTACGAACACGGCGGCTATGCCCAAAACAATGCTCAAAACAGCAATATCCCCTTCAACCAGCATAACGGCGGACACGAATTTGCTGAAAATAATGCGACTATCCATGAAGCTGAAATGAAAGACCCCAATCATACCGATGGTCCTTTTGATTACACAGCACCGCATAAAGTTCAGCCTAACTGCGAAGGCATGACTGGTCCTCATGGACGTCATATAGAAAAATAGCCTATCAGTAGATAATACCATTCAGTAACTGAAGTAATACCCCTAATACCTCCTCAGTGCCCCATGCCGCTCAGCATACCCCATGCTGCTGAGAGGCATGGAGCTACAATAAATAAGCCAATACAAGCTAACAACCAACTCACTTCTGTGTAAAGGCATAGACCGTCATTTTTTTTTGCTATACACTCTGTGCTCATGAAAGAAATTCTTCTGCTGGCGCTGGCCGGAGCTCTTGGTACACTTTCTCGCTATGCCCTTTCCAGTGCGATTTCCCTCTTGGGTGGGGCATTCCCCCTCGGCATTTTTATCACGAACATCGCTGGCTGTTTTCTCTTTGGTGCGGTGTGGGCGATGGCCTCACTTTTCCATCTTTTTAGTGATGCGACCCGCCTGCTTCTGCTCACTGGCTTTATGGGATCATTCACCACATTTTCCTCATTTATCTTTGACAGCAAAATACTGCTGGATAATGGACAGTGGTTTTCTTTCGCTTTCAATATCTGTGGTCAGATCATTCTTGGCATTATTGCCCTTCTGTTGGGAATCAAGACGGTTTCCCACTGTTTTTCCTGAATACCTTCCGAGCGTCTTCGTGAAGCCTCATTTCTTATCCCCTGCCCTGCTCCCATAATAAAAGGGAAGCAACAGCTTTCTTTGCTATTGCTCCCCTTGATGCCGAATTTACTAAAGCACGCAGACGACAAGGCCCTTCTCAAAGATATCTACAAGGCTCGTGTACAAGCCTTGAAAATAGCATTTGCGGGGCTAGCTCTTGGCTGAGCTTTCTCATGTTACTGTTTTTTAGCCAGAAGCTCACTGCCTATTGGCTCACGTTGTTGCATAACCTATCTCTTGTAATCAACAGATGCCAATGGAATAGGTGTCGGATTTACAAGAACCCATTTTACAACAAGTTCCTCAAGGCGATACAGCTCTTTTGCGCTGCTGCTCGCACAAATGCCTTTTGCAAGCCTGACAAATTCTTCGTGATCAGCTTTGTCTAATTGATTCCCCATCGCACAGTATTGAGGAAGGGCTTGTGGAAGCTTTTTATATTCTCTACTCCAATTGCCACCGCCATTATCCAAAATCTCTCTTGTAACCTTGCCGCAAATTCGTATGGCTTCACCTTGCACGGTGGAAGCGGCACCGTTTCCCGGAACCAGTAGATCCCAAAGCTCGTCAGCTTGTTCCTGCCATGTTGTTGCCGTAACTGTAATAGGGTATGTTCCGTCATGTACTCTGCGTTTTGGTACAGGTTCAACACCAAATATTTTGTGAAGTCCGTTAAGTGCGTCCTCTGTTTCTTTCAAATAGGGATCGGCAGAATTGGGACGATAAAACTCAAATTTCTCACCCAGTTGTTTGATTTGCGCACGCATTTTGTCGGTTATTTCTATACCATAGGACATAAACAGCGGTACAATTTTATAAAAACTATCTATGTAACCTGGCTCCATTTGAGAAAGTACATATTCAAACGGAGTTTGACCGTCATTATTTTTTGCAAAAGGATCAGCACCATGCTCAAGCAGTTTCTGAATTTTGTCCATGCTGTTACGGTCAGCAGCATCATGCAATGGCGTGTTGCCATACGTTTCTTTTGCATGTACATTTGCACCGAGTTCAAGCAATACATCAATAGAACACGCTGGATATCCGGACATACTATGCAGTGGTGTGCGTTGATACGTATCGACAGCTTCAATATTGCCACCATTATCTACAAACCAACGCACCATTTCATCTGTTATACCATGATAATGTAATGCGCTCTTTTTATATCCACCACCAGTTGCCCAGATTTCACATTTTGTAAACACCTCTTTGAATGCTTCTAAATCCTTAGAATCAATTATTTCCTGCATATTTTTGACGAGTGTTATCCTTTTTCTTGCCATGATTGCGACCCCCTTTGCACTGGCTTTGTTAATCAGCGTTTGCGCGCCTCCCTGTCTCTCTGTAGAATCTCGTCCATAGAAGACCATCGGGAAGGAAGTTCACAAAACAGATAATGTACCTTGATTAACCATCTCACACAAACTGCTTTCTAGCAAAGCCTTTCCATTACAATAACGCGGCTACCACCATGTTTGTGGTAATAACCGCGTTGTCATCCGTACCCCCCTGACTGCCTTCAATACTTCTGGGATTGTTCCTTATTGAAGGGCAACATTACGGTTGCCATTCAAAGCAATCATGTCATTGCCGTCTCCAGCAGTATATTCCGCAACCGGTAATGACCACTGTCAACTTGCAACAGGCATTTCACACTTGCGATTTATCTCATTTAGACAGCTTCCTCGTATATACACAGATTAGCACAACAACGACAATAGCAACAATGGCTTCTGTGATGGGCATGGCAAACCACACCGCATTTCCTGTAAAAAGACCAGGTAACAATAAAATCAATGCCCCACTAATCACAACCCCTCTGGCAACTGATACAGATAAGGAAACAACTGGTTTCATAATTGCTTGAAAATAAAATGTAGAAAACACATTAAGAGGAAGCAACAGGAAGGACAATCCATAGCTTTTGAGGATAAACGGCGCTATACTATAGATTTCAGGAGTTGGTGACATGAACATTCTCACAAAACCATTTGGTATACTCCAAATTAACGCTGTCCAAACAATGCTGAATGCAAAAGCTGTTATAAGTGAGTATTTCAATGTTTCCTTAATGCGATTCCATTTTCTTGCACCATAGTTAATAGAAATAATTGGTTGTGCCGCCTGCCCAACACTGTATGCACAGCATTGTACTATCGTGCTGATATTTACAATAATACCATATACAGCCAGTGCATCTGTCCCCAAGTGGAGTACTATCTGCCTATTAAATAACATTGTTAAAACACCCATAGCTACATCAACAATAAATGATGGTACGCCAATTACACTAATCTGCCACAGTTGCGATAATAGTGCCCTGGGTTTTACAATTTTCAGTGTATTTTTCTTTGAGAAAAAATGGGTTAGCATTATAAAAAAAGAAATCATAGCACCCATTGCGGTAGCAAGACCTGCACCAGTAATCCCCATGTCTAGATAAAATACAAAGAAGTAGTCACCAAAAATATTGAAAATACCACCAGACAACACGGCTACTGTCGCTAAAGCTGGAGCATTGTCATTGCGCAGGAACGCAGCGAGCATCTGATTAAAAAGAAATACGGGAATCACAAATTTTACAGGATACAAATAGCTTTTAGCCAAAGAAAGCAGTGTTATGTCTTCCGCACCAAAAAGCTCTAAAAGCTGAGTCTCAAAAAACACTATTACAAACCAGCTTAACACTGCAAAAATGATCGTGCCAATTAAGGCTGATGTGAAAAACTGGTGTTGTTTTTTTGTGTCATTTTCTCCCTTTGCGGTGCTGAGAAGCACAGCTCCACCAATGCCCATAAGTAAACCAAGGCTGTAAATGATATTCCAGATGGGTGCCACTATCGCCAAGGCTGCCGTACCGCTAGGCCCTTGGTATTGCCCTACTACAGCCATATCAACAATACCATAAACCGAGCTTATGAGCGCACTGCCAAATGCCGCTGATAGGTATTTAAAGTATATCTTTTTTATTTTTCCATTTAGTAGATCCATGTAGATTCTCCATAAAATAGAAAAAGCCGGATAAGGGAACAGGCATTTCAACCTGTCACCTTATCCGGCTATCATTTCTTTTAGAATGACTCGCCCTCCGAGTGAACTGGCACCGTATATATGTAAAATACTTATGTCAATCTCCCTTCATGGAGCCAAGGGAGTGCTACAAAAAATCTCTGATTATTTTTTTATCGACCTATTGGATGTTATATACAAACAAATCTTTTACATAAAGCAAACGCGGTTACCACCATATTTGTGGTGATAACCGCGTTGTCATCCGTACTCCCCTGACGGCTTTCAATATTTCCAAGACTGTTCCTTATCGAAGGGCAACATAGACCGTGCTCTTTGTTTTTCTATATTCCACCAGCCAGCAAAGCCTGACTACCACCCCATGGCTTTCGCAGCCGCATCCCAGTCAATAGTGTCTACCGTCGTAAACGTTGTGTTCTGGCCAGAACCAACAATATCGTCCTTGCCCATCACACAGTCTGTATAGATATTCTGAACAACATTCGCCTGAGCGTCTGATATGGTGATAAAGGCTGACCCGTCCTGAACACCGCCGGCACCAGGCTTGTTAGCGCTGCAATTACGCACCACCGCCGTATACCCTGCGCTCGTCAGAGCAGAAATATCAATAATATCCGCACCCGTTTCATAGGTACTACCTCCCAAGCGAGAACATATGCCTGTGACAATATCTGTGTATGTTGTAATGCCATTGGAATAATCTGTATCAATATCAGTCATATCCCACTTGAATGTGCTGTTCCAGGAACCATCGATATTGGTACCCTCGGCAAGATAGTCATTGCCGCGTCCTCCATGAATGGCAACATTACAATTGCTATTCAAAACAATCATGTCATTACCGTCTCCAGCACTATATTCCTCAAAACCAATGGCGGTAATGCTGCCACTATTGGAATCACTTGCCTGAGGCAGATTCTGACCATAGACACTGTCTGGTTTCACTTTTGATGCGGCAAGTGAAGTAATGATATCACCCTTGATCTGGATATGGTCGTCGCCACTGCCAAAACTGAGGATATCATGCCCTTCACCACCATCCACCAAAACAGAACTTCCTTTATTCACCTGAAAATTGTCCAATGTTACATAATCATTCCCATCGCCGCACAAAATAGTCCCATCCAGCATGGACTGAATAAAGGCAACATCATCACCATTCCCCAAGTCAATGGACGTTTTTTTATCCACACTGCCAAAGACATTCATAATATCACTGCCATCTCCCAAAAGAATAGTGGACTGTTCGATACTCCCATTTCCAAAAGTATCGCCTGACGCCTGACCGATAGAGAGATAATCCTCACCTGCTCCCATATTGATTTTCACATTACTAACGTCCCCCAAAATATGCAGGACGTTATTTCCTGTTTGAGAAGCGGTGTACTCAGAGTTCAGAAAAGTTTCACTCTCAAAATCAATACCTTCCCCATTATCAAAGCTCACACTCTGATCTATATTGTGCGTGGTGATATCTGGGTTTGGTCTGCACGCATCGGGGTCAACCTGCCAATACACATCCTCACCATAAATGGTATTCGCACCCTCCCCTGCATCCTGAATAACCCAGTGCGGTGTTTCATAAAGGCTGACATCTGTACCTGTAACACTCAGTATCAGTTGTGCGGTATCCGTTGTGCCATGTTCATTTTTTGCCGTATATGTGTACATATCCTGAACCTCTTTTCCTGCTTCAAGAGGGACATTGCTGGTATAGCTGTACGTTCCATCCGCATAGACGGTCAGCTTCCCATAGTTCAATTGATATATACTGCTGTCCTCAACACCTTCCTTTACAAAAGCAAGCCCGTGACAGTCACTGTCCTTCGCCATCAGCTTTCCTGTTCCCGCTTCTCCTTCTCGCCGGCTTCTTCTATCCTCTTCTGCCTGTACCCACTGTTCTCTCACAACATTGATTGGTATGTTGAGATTCGCAGATGATGTGTCGTTATTTCCATCATAAATGGTATATGAAAAAGTATCCGTCCGAGTATCACCTGCATTCAACCCCTCTATATTGCTGTTTGCAATATACTCATAGCTACCGTCATTATGAATGATCAGTTCGCCGTATGTTCCATCATGACTGTCCGCTAACACAAATTTTGTTTCATGGCGTCCATCACGACCAAAAGAATCATTTGCAAGCAAGTCTCCCGTCGTCTTTTCTCCTTCCAGTACAGTAGCAACATCATCCAGCGCCTTGGGCATATCATTAACGTCATGAACTGTTACAACAAGCTTGCCTGTCGCACTGTCACCATCTACATCATTGACGGAGTAATTAAAGCTGTCTGTTAATGTGCCCTCGTGTGGCGCATTCACATCTTCGTTCAGCGTATAGGTATAACTGCCATCTGATTTCAAATCCAAAACGCCGTACTCGCCTTCATATTCTCCCGCATTGACAACGGGCTTGGCTGCCCAGCCATCGCGACCAGAACTGTCGTTTGTCAGCACATTACCGTTTACAGAGCTTTCTGTTTCGTTCATGGAAACGGCATCATCCAGCGCCCTGGGCATATCATTAACGTCATGAACTGTTACAACAAGCTTGCCTGTCGCACTGTCACCATCTGCATCATTGACGGAGTAATTAAAGCTGTCTGTTAATGCGCCCTCGTGTGGCGCATTCACATCTTCATTCAGCGTATAGGTATACGAACCATCCGCAGCAAGAAGCAGTGTACCGTATTCTCCTGTAAAAGATCCGGTAGTTATTACAGCTTCATCTGCCCAGCCATCACGCCCAGAGGCGTCATTATCAAGCACATTCCCAGAAACACTTCTCTCAGGAACAGAACGCGCACTGAATGAACGCATTGGGCTGAGTCTAAACAGTTCTCCTGTCTCCATAATAGAGGCACTATCATCCACAGCAACCGGCACATCATTCACATCATGAATGCTAATCACAAGATTTGCGCTGTCTTTATCTCCATCACTGTCACTCACTGTGTAGCTGAATACATCCGTGAGGGTTTCACTCCCAGGCGCATTCACTCCCTCATTCAGCGTATAGGTATACGAACCATCCGCAGCAAGAAGCAGTGTACCGTATTCTCCTGTAAAAGATCCGGTAGTTATTACAGCTTCATCTGCCCAGCCATCACGCCCAGCACTATCATTAACAAGCACATTCCCCTGCAATGCCATTGGAATGGCACTTTCAGTCTGAGGCGACTCCCCTGTTTCCAAAATGGCAGCAGCATCATTTGTTGCAACGGGAACATCATTCACGTCATGAATGCTAATCACAAGATTGCCGATGGCGCTATCACCATTCCCATCGTGTACTGTGTATGTGAAAATATCATTCAAAGACGCATCATGTGGGGCATTCACACCTTCATTCAGTTTATAAATATATGAACCATCAGACGCTAGTGCCAATGCACCATATTTCCCCATAAACACACCTGGCGTCACAGCTTCATCAGCCCAGCCATCTCTGCCAGAAATGTCATTGTCCAAAACATTGCCACTCACCGTTGCCTCTGTTTCCTGTATTGCAGCAATATCTGTCAGCGCAACGGGAATGTCACTCCACGTTTTAACAAGCTGTGGCAGTTCTTCCTGATCTCTGATGTACAGCTCTGCCCCAATGGGATTGTTGGGAAGAGCAACTAGATGGGAATCCTCATCACGTCCTGCATCAAAAAGACGCAGATCTACGATGCGCGTACGCGTAGTATCAAAAGTGGCGTGCAGTCCTCCTAAATGATCCACACCATCCAGCAAATTGATATGCGCAACGCTATAGTCGCCACCGCCTCCCAAAATGTCTTCGAGTTCCTTTGCCTCACCTTCCGGCAGGGTTGAGAGCCCTAAAAAAGCAAAAAAGATATTGCCACTCATTTCCTGACCATTGATATTAACGTCAGGAAGATTGGCTGCGGAAAACACCTGATAAAAATTTTCCAGAACAGCGACACCCCCACCATCAAAGGTCAACTGAAGCGCTGTTCCCTGTTTTTCCGCCTGAAAACTCCCCAGAGGCGCCTCAAAAAACAAGGACTGTCCCTCATGCAGATAATACCCAATCCTTTCTCCTAATGGCGGGACTGATATAACCAGATCCCCATCAGCGCGTGCTGCTGCTCCAGAAAGAGGCACCTTGGCTGTGTTCGCATTACCAGAAGATATTTGATCAGCAGCGGTATTGGCAGACATTGTGGCTCTCATGAAAATCCTCCACGGCCCCTTCAATGCGAAATGACGGGACTCCTTACACAAAAAATGATGAGCTCCCGTCATACAAATACGCTTTCGCGCATATGTTCCCTCTGCTTTACGCTTGCCTTTGCAATATCTTTTTTGATTACATAGATACTATTCCCACAATAGTATCTCATCAAAAGTATTT
>CAMTOM010000045.1 GCA_947074125.1 uncultured Desulfovibrionaceae bacterium | reverse complement strand
GAAGAAGAGGAGAGACAGAGGCGAGAGGGAGCAAGGCCGAAGGGCAGGCCGGCAGGACCGAGGGAGACTGGGGCAAGTTCTGAAACGGAGACGAGACCTGGTAAGGCTGCGACAGCGAGATCTAAACCCCCAAAGGAGTCGGCACGGGATGCAGAAGTTCTGTGGCGTCAGGCTTTCGAGGCGTCGCACACACGTTTAGCCGAAAGCCATATGGGCTTTGTCCCCGTCCCCGGCAAGGTTTTCCTTGCGGGGGCTTGCATGAAAAATATCTTCTTTTGCCCCAAATACTGGGAATCACCATAATCCGATGCCCCGTGCATCGCTTTTGGAAACTCTATGCCAGCTTACGGTTCTCTTGTCATTTATGTGACCCCCAAAGGAAAACGTTACCTGAAACGCCTTGAAGAAGGACAGGATTGGCACAGCAGTGATGGCATTCTCAAAGCTGCTGATATTGCTGGAATGGATTTTGGCAGTGAGGCTTATACCAGCCTTGGCGTGCCCGTACTCATCCAAAAGCCTTCCCTGTTTGACCTTATCAGAAATGTGAAACGTCAGACACAAATCATTTATCCCAAAGACATTGCCTACATCTGTATGCGATTGGGCATTGGCCCTGACCGTACAGTCATTGAGGCTGGTTCCGGCTCTGGAGGTCTGACACTCGCCCTTTCGTGGTTTTCTGGTCCAACAGGACATGTGCATACCTATGAAGCGCGGGAAGAATTCCACAAGCTGGCAAAACGCAATCTTGACTGGGCTGGTGTAGGCAGCAATGTCACCTTCCATCACCGCGACATTGCAGAAGGCTTTACCGTAGCGAATGCAGATGCTCTTTTCCTTGATGTGCGTACTCCCTGGGACTATTTACATCATGCCGCTGCTGCGGTGCGCCCTGGAGCCATGCTGGGCTTTTTGCTGCCAACAACAGACCAGGTAAGCCGTCTTTTGCTCGGCTTGGAAAAAGGTCCTTTCAGCGATATTGATGTTTGCGAACTCCTGCTCCGCCCCTGGAAACCTGTCGCAGACCGCTTGCGTCCAGCAGACAGAATGACTGGGCACACAGGATTTCTTGTTTTCTGCCGCCAGCAGCACTGTAGTGAGGAATTCATGCGCCGCAGACCTCTGGGTACACGTGAACGCAAGCAGGAAGCAGCCCGCCTTGCCCGCCTTGACAGTCAGGACAGCTCCACTGAAAATATTTCCTGACTCCCGAACCGAAACAGCAGAGACCACATATGAGCCAGAAAAAAGAACAGATTCTGGAAAAAGCAACACAACTTTTTGCCACACACGGATATATCCGAACATCCACAGCCATGCTCGCCAGAGAAGCGGGCGTTGCTGAGGGAACTATTTTCCGCCATTTCAAGAATAAGGAAGAAATTTTTATTGAGCTTATTGAGCGGCTGCATACCAAAATTACAACAGATGTTCTGAAATTTCTTGAAGTCAGCAAACCAGAGAATGGCAGTAAAAAAATTCAGGATATTATGCGTGCCTGCTATATTTTTGCTCAAAGCAACAGTACAGAATTTTCTCTTGTTTTTCGGGATGCCCCTGGTCACTACGGTGAACCTGGCGCACATGCCTACAATCAAAACCGTATGATTTTTGCCCTATTGCAAAAGCACTTTCTGGAAGCGCTCCAGGAAGGACAGAACGATGGCAGCATTCGTGCGGATATTCCCTTCAAGGATATGGCCGACCTCCTGACAGGCACCCTCGTGGGAATGATTCGTGCTGTCAATCTCGGCTTTCTCACACCATCAGAGCAAATTCTTCCTCTCATGCTCGCACTCTGTCAGGATTCTCTCACTCCCTCACGACAAACAACACCCTAGCACCCCATATAAGCCAAACAACATCCTCTTTTTCCATATCCACCTTTTCATTCGCAGGATCATCTTTACAAGACGCCATAAAAGAGCTATAGAGAAGCTCTCAACTATATCACTATAACTTGATATATGGATACACCAAAGGAGCCATACATGCTGTCCAAGGGAACATACTATTTCACATCCGAATCCGTCACCGAGGGGCATCCCGACAAAGTGGCTGACCAGATTTCTGACAATATTCTGGATGCACTGCTCGCACAGGATCCAGATTCTCACGTTGCCTGCGAAACACTGGTCACAACCGGCATGGCAGTCATTGCTGGTGAGATTTCGACACAAGGCTATGCTGACCTGCCCAAAGTTGTGCGTGAAACCATCCGCAACATTGGCTATACCAGCTCTGACATGGGTTTTGACTGGCAGACATGCGCGGTCATTTCTTCTATCGACCACCAGTCTCCTGATATTGCCCAGGGCGTATTGCGTGACAAACCTGAAGAACAGGGAGCTGGCGATCAGGGGATGATGTTTGGATATGCCTGTTCAGAAACGCCTACACTTATGCCCGCCCCCATTTTCTGGGCACATCAGCTTTCCCAGCAACTGACACGTGTGCGCAAGGGTGGTATTGTTCCCTTCTTCAGACCCGATGGCAAAACACAGGTTTCCTTTGAATACGTTGATGGACGTCCTACGCGCATCAATAATGTTGTGGTGTCCACGCAGCACAGCAATGACGCTTCACAGGATGATATTATTGAGGCAGTTAAAAATCATGTTATCCGTCCTGTACTGGAGCCTTCCGGCTATTTTGATGAAAAAAAATGTGAGATATTCATCAATACCACCGGGCGCTTTGTTGTTGGCGGTCCTATGGGCGACTGCGGTTTGACGGGTCGTAAAATCATTCAGGATACCTATGGTGGCAGCGGTCATCATGGTGGCGGTGCCTTTTCTGGCAAAGATCCTTCCAAAGTGGATCGCTCAGGCGCCTATATGGGGCGCTACATTGCCAAAAATGTTGTTGCGGCAGGTCTGGCTCCTGAATGTGAAGTACAGATTGCCTATTGCATTGGCGTTGCTGATCCTGTCTCTGTGCTGGTTTCTTCACTCGGCTCCAGCGAAATTCCTGACACGGTATTGACAAAAGCCGTGCGCGACGTTTTTGATATGCGCCCATACTTCATTACCAAACGCCTCGACTTGAAGCGTCCCATCTACAGCAAAACATCCTGCTATGGACATTTTGGTCGCGAGCTTCCCGAATTTACCTGGGAAGGCACTGATGCTGCTGCGGACTTGCGTACAGCGGCAAAAGTATAAAAGACATTCTATTGGAGGATATTTTCTGGGGAAGGGAATCTGTCATGCTCATTATCGCCTTGCGTACTGCCCGCATTACAGTGCAAAGATGTCATTACTGATCCTATTGACTAAGAGCTATCCCTTCCCCAGATTCTCCTCTCTCATACAGCACTGCTGCTTATGTGCTCTCTCCATATGCATATTCTGCTTCTGCCCCCTCCCCCTTACCCACACACTCCCTTCACAGCGCAACCATTTTTTCAGTGCCACCGCCTGCATTACACAAGCGCCACAGGCGCATCCCAAATACTTCCCGCGAAGATATTCTATTGCAGGAACACTCTGGAAGGATATTGCTTCTGATACGCAAATACGCCATACTCAGACGATCGTTTTGCAAAAGGGAGGCTTACCATGTCCACTACAGTCAAAAATCCCCCAAACGCCCTGGCTCTTCTGCCTCTGCTGCTCTTTCTTGTTATCTTCATTGGCGCGGGTGTCTATCTGACATACACTGGAACGAACATGGCCTTCTATCAGCTTTCGGCTACTGTAGCCATCCTGCCAGCTATTGTCCTTGCCTTGATACAGGGCAGGGAAAGCCTGAGCAAAAAAATCAATATTTTTCTCACAGGCGTGGGTGAAATCAACATTATCACCATGTGCATGATCTTCCTGCTGGCTGGTGGTTTCGCTTCTGTTGCCAAGGGCATTGGCAGTGTTGATGCGACAGTCAATCTGGGACTTACTTTCATCCCCCTGGACTTCATTTTACCAGGCTTGTTCATTATCGCCGCATTTGTGTCCACAGCTATGGGTACCAGTATGGGAACTGTAGCTGCGATTACCCCCATCGCCATGGGTATCGGGACACAAACAGGCATCTCTCTTCCCCTGCTTATGGGGGTTGTGCTTGGCGGCGCCATGTTTGGCGACAATCTTTCCATTATTTCAGACACCACAATCGCAGCAACACGCACACAAGGGTGCGAAATGCGCGATAAATTCCGCATGAATCTGCTCATCGCCCTTCCTGCGGCTCTCATTTTAGTGGTTATTTTGTGGTGTAATGGTGCTCCCGTACAGGAACTCAAACTCGGAGACTATTCACTCTGGCTGGTACTCCCCTATATTGTCATCCTGACAATGGCGCTTCTTGGTGTGAATGTCTTTGTCGTTCTGGCAAGTGGTATTCTTTTTTCTGGCATAGTGGGACTTTGCCTTGTTGACAGTTACACGTGGCTCAAATGGGGGCAGGACATTTATGCAGGTTTCACCGGCATGAATGAAATTATGGTACTCTCCATGCTTATTGGGGGCATGGGTGAACTCATTCGCTTTCGCGGTGGCATAAGCTGGATTCTCAGCAAAATAGAACAGCTCTCGCGCAGCCTCGCAGGAAAACCTTCCACCCGTGCAGGAGAATTCTGCACCATGCTTCTTTCTGCTCTGGCAGACGTCTGTACAGCAAACAATACCGTGGCTATTATCCTCACAGGCGGCATGGCAAAAGAAATCGCTCAAAAACACAATATTGACCCCCGTCGCAATGCCAGCATTCTGGATATTTCATCCTGCGTCATACAGGGCTTGCTGCCTTATGCCGCCCAGCTCCTGCTTGCAGGATCTATTGCAAAGATATCCCCCATCAGTATCGCGGCAAACAACTGGTACTGCATGTTACTGGGAGTTGCTCTTCTGGTATCGCTTACGCTTGGCCTGCCTCACATGCTCCCCAAGGGCAAGGCACAACCAGAAATACTTTCATAGCACTCTTACCAGCATTATTTCACTGATCTGGCCTATGATACACTCTGCCACCCTAAACAATGAGTGTTCATAGAATCCACAAAGGAGTTTTTTCATGAGCGGCAATACTTTTGGACAGCGTTTTCGCCTGACAACCTTTGGCGAGTCTCATGGCGTCGCCCTTGGAGGTATTATTGATGGCTGTCCAGCAGGACTTCCTCTCTGTGAGGAAGACATCCAGAAAGATCTCGACCGCCGCAAACCCACAAAAAACCTCGCTGCCACCCCTCGCCGTGAATCTGACACCGTACGGATTCTTTCCGGTGTTTTTGAGGGTAAGACAACAGGAACCCCCCTCGCGTTCATGATTGCCAACGAACAGCAACATTCCAAAGACTACGCCTCGCTGGCTGACGTCTTCCGTCCAGGTCATGCGGATTTTACCTATGAAAAAAAATACGGCATCCGCGACCATCGAGGTGGCGGACGCTCTTCCGGTCGGGAAACAGCCGCACGTGTTGCTGGAGGTGCTGTGGCACGTTGCCTGCTTGGCACATACGGAATACAGATTTACGGCGCAACAATCGCGCTGGGAGGTCTGCGTGTACCGGAAATTGAAATGACAGCAGCAGGAAGCCGCCCCTACTATGCGGCTCACGCCGACACCGTCATGCAGTGGGAAGAACTCCTACATAATGCACGAACACAGGGCGATACTCTGGGAGGCCTTGTACGCATTGAAGCTCATAATGTTCCTGCGGGTCTGGGAGACCCCGTTTTCGACAAACTGGATGCCCGTCTGGGAGCCGCCCTGTTCAGCGTTGGCGCTGTTAAGGGAGTGGAAATAGGCGCAGGCTTTCAGGCTGCCAGCATGACAGGCTCACAAAACAATGACTCCATGGCACCAGAGGGCTTTTTAACAAATCACGCAGGCGGAATGTTGGGAGGCATCAGTACAGGTCAATCTCTTGTTCTGACTGCTGCGATAAAACCCATCCCCTCCATTGCGCAAGCCCAACATACCATCAATCGAGCGGGAGAAGCTGTCTCCATCACCATTGCAGGTCGCCATGACATCTGTGCCATTCCGCGTATTGTGCCTGTGCTTGAAGCCATGACAGCACTTGTTCTTGCCGACACCCTCCTTCTCAACCTGGGATGCCAGACCGCATCCACTCGCTAGGTCTTTCGGAACAGAAAGGATTTTCCTCCCATGCCTGATCTTCCGCTTCTGCATCATGACGCCCTTTCCCTCACAGGCAGTGTAGAGCGCATACTCTTCCACAATGAAGAGAATGGCTATACCGTTCTCAGGCTGCTGCCGGAAAAAGGAAAAGATGCCATTGTCGCTGTAGGCACCTTACCCAACCCTCAGGTTGGCGTACAGTTGCGCATTCAGGGGCGCTGGGTCAACAATCCACGCTTTGGACGTCAGGTACAGATGGAACATGCAGAAGAAGTGCTACCAGCAACCTGCGAAGGAATCCGGCTGTATCTGGCGTCTGGACTTATTAAGGGAGTCGGTCAGAGTATGGCTGGCAAGATTGTCGATGCCTTTGGCGAAGACACCATACGCATTCTGGATGAGGAGCCAGAGCGTTTACATCAAATCAGCGGCGTGGGCGCAAAGATGTTTGGACGCATCACGCAAAGCTGGGCAGAACATCGCAGTATGCGCGATCTCCTGCTTTTTCTGCAGCCACATGGCATCACCCCTGCGTATGCCTTGCGCATTCACCGCCACTATGGCGCGCAGGCTTTGGCAATTGTACAGGAAAATCCCTACCGTCTGGCGATGGACATCCGTGGTATCGGATTTCTCACAGCTGACAGCGCCGCCATGAAGCTGGGATTTTCTCATGATCACCCCCTGCGCGCTCAAGCCGGCATACTCTACACACTGCAAAAGCTCACGGATGAAGGGCATGTCTATGCTCCTGTCCCACTATTGCTTTCGCAAACATCCCAGAAACTGGATATTCCTTCTGCCCTCATGCAGGAAGCACTCATACAGCTCACGCTTGAAGAACGGATTGTGATTGAAGAAATGAATGGCGAAGAAGGCGTTTTTTTGACTCGTTTTCATCATTGCGAATCAAAAATTGCCTTTTATTTGCATCGCCTTCTCAATTCCCCCAAATCCATACACTTCAATGATCCAGAAAATGACATTGTGCGCATCACACAACAACTTGATATCACACTGGCTCCCGAACAAATGGATGCCGTACGCGCCAGCACACGCTCAAAAATCATGGTACTCACCGGTGGCCCCGGCACGGGAAAAACCACTATCATTAACGCTATTATCAAGCTTTTTGAGAGCGTCAAAGCCAAAATCCTGCTCGCTGCCCCCACAGGCAGAGCGGCAAAGCGCATGGCTGAGACATCTGGCAAGGAAGCAAAAACAATTCACCGCCTGCTGGAATTTCGCCCTCAGGAAGAGGGTTTTGCGCGCAATGAAAACAATCCTCTTGCCTGCTCCCTACTCGTTGTCGACGAATCTTCCATGATGGACACCCAGCTCTTCTATCATCTGCTCAAAGCCGTTCCTCTGGGGACAACACTTGTTTTGGTGGGCGATGTGCATCAGCTCCCTTCAGTGGGGCCAGGGAATGTTCTTGGGGATATTATTGCTTCCAAAGTCGTGCCCCTGGTCAGGCTGACAGAAATCTTCCGCCAGTCCGCTGAAAGCGAAATCATCTGCAATGCCCACCTGATCAATAAGGGCGAGGTTCCTTTACTGGAATCCAGCCGCGACCGCCTGTCTGATTTTTATTTTATCAGAGACACAGATCCTGAACGTGTTGCTGATCGTATTGTGGATCTTGTCAAAAATCACATCCCGCGACGCTTTGGCCTTGATCCCATTACCGATGTGCAGGTACTGACTCCCATGCACAGAGGGAGCGTTGGTGCGGCAAACCTGAACCAGCGTCTTCAGGAAGCACTCAATCCCCAGAATTCATTTCTGCGCCGCATGGACAGGAATTTTCGCCTCTACGATAAAGTCATGCAAATCAGAAATAATTATGAAAAAGATGTCTTCAATGGTGATATTGGACGCATTATCCTGCTGGATACAGAAGAACGCACACTCACTGTTCGTTTTGACGAGCGTAATGTCCCGTATGACTTTGAGGAACTGGATGAACTTACCCCCGCCTATGCCATTTCCATTCATAAATCACAAGGCTCTGAATACCCCGCAGTGGTGATCCCCCTTATGATGAGCCATTATGTTATGCTCCAGCGCAACCTTGTCTATACAGGCATTACGCGGGGCAAACAACTCGTGGTACTGGTAGGAGAAAGCCGCGCCCTGCATATGGCTGTCAAAAACAATCATACGCGCAAGCGGCACACGCGTCTGACTCTGCGCCTCAACCCTTCTCTCACGCCAGAAATAGCCCCGCCTGAACTTGCTGAGAGTGACACCTTTACTGACTCTCCATCCGAAAATTATCCTTTCTGAAATTGCGTTATGCCATAACAATAAACGGATTTCCTTCCCAAAAATGAATATGTTATTTGAGCAAATACACTTGCGTTGCAACACCCTGCAAAATGACATATACTATTGAGCGCATTCAAAACAAATCCCTTTTAACAACAGGTTACCATATTCTGATAGAAAATGTCCTCTCCGACATCAAAGAAAAAGCCTATGGCTATGCTGATTCGATCCTTCATGGTATGAAACGCCAACAAGACAGCGCAGAAACAGCCAGAAACTTTTATCCCGCTGACACACTACCATAAGACTTAGACAGG
>CAMTOM010000044.1 GCA_947074125.1 uncultured Desulfovibrionaceae bacterium | reverse complement strand
AAGATGGGACTACACAACGCGCGCAGTCACCGCACGACGGTCAGAAACCAGCAATCCCCGATCATCGAGTCCGGGTTTGCTAAAACCTGGCGCAGCTGTTCCCACACTAAAGCATCTGGGTAAATCTTTCATGGCATATACCTTGTCTATACAAGTAAAAAGATTGCTTTCGGGGGAAAAAGCATTCCCTTTCAAGAAAAAGACCGGCACTCACGTGCCGGCCTCCTGCGGGCAGAATGCGGACGCCCGCCCTTGCCATGGCAAAAACCAGAGAAGCCAAAGCCCTCTGGCTCTTACCCTAGCTTCTTGATTTTTGAATTTCGTCTGCGATGGCCTGAGGCACGCGCTCATAGTGATCGAACTGCATGGTAAATGTAGCACGACCCTGAGTACGCGAACGCAAGTCAGTAGCATAACCAAACATGGAGGCAAGAGGCACCTGAGCGCGTACGCTCTGCGCACCGCCAGCACGGGCTTCCATGCTCTGCACGCGACCACGACGACCGTTCAGGTCACCCATCACATCGCCAAGGTATTCTTCGGGCGTTACCACTTCCACATCCATGATAGGTTCCAGCAATGTGGGAGTAGATTTGTTCATGGCGTCTTTAATAGCCATGGAACCTGCTACATAGAAGGCCTGCTCGGAAGAGTCAACTTCATGGTAAGAACCGAAGACAAGATTGACTTTGACATCCACCACGGGGAAGCCAGCAAGAACACCAGACTTGAGGGCGTCCTGAATCCCCTTGTCAATGGCAGGAATGTATTCCTTGGGAATCACGCCACCAGTGATGGAGTTGACAAATTCATAGCCATTACCGGCATTGGGTTCAATTTCAATCACGCAGTGACCGTACTGACCGCGACCACCAGACTGTTTGGCATGTTTCATATCAGACTTGCCAGACTTGCTGATTGTTTCGCGATAGGCAACCTGTGGCTTGCCCACATTGGCGTTCACATTGAACTCGCGGGTGAGGCGGTCAACAATAATTTCCAGATGAAGCTCACCCATACCGGCAATCAGAGTCTGATTGGTTTCTTCATCGCCTTTTACGCGGAATGAAGGGTCTTCCTTGGCAAGCTTGTTCAGCGCAGCAGAAAGCGCATCACGGTCGGCCTTACTTTTTGGTTCAATGGCAACTTCGATAACAGGCTCAGGAATATTCAATGATTCGAGAATCACAGGGCGCTTTTCATCACAGATGGTATCACCTGTGCTGGCCATCTTCAGACCAACAAGAGCCACAATATCACCAGCACCAGCCCATTTGATTTCTTCACGCTTGTTGGCGTGCATTTTCAAAATACGGCCGATACGTTCTTTTTTGCCAGTGTTGGCATTATAGACCGTCATACCGGATTCAACATAACCGGAGTACAGACGGAAAAAGGAAAGATGACCGATAAAGGGGTCAGAGAAGAGCTTGAATACCAAACCAGCCAGAGGTTCCTGATCGCGGCAGGGGCAGGCAATGGTCTGATCTTCCTTGCCAGGAATATGACCTGTCATGGCTGGGATGTCATCAGGAGAAGGCAGATAGGCTACCACAGCATCCAGCAAAGGCTGTACGCCCATGTTACGGAATGCAGAGCCGCACAGTACAGGTACGATATTGCGGGCAATGGTTGCCTTGCGGATGCAAGAATGGATTTCTTCTTCTGTCAGCGCTTCGCCACCCAGATATTTTTCCAGAAGAGCCTCGTCTTCCTCAGCAACGGATTCCATAAGCAAATGACGCTTTTCATCAAAAACGTCCTTCATGTCGGCGGGCACATCCCTGACGTCAAATTCTGCGCCCTTGGTGGATTTATCAAAATAAATCGCCTTTCCGAGAACGAGGTCAACAACACCTTCAAATTTGTCTTCCTGCCCGATAGGCAACTGCAAGGGAACAGGCTTTGCTCCCAAACGGTCGTGGATCATGTCCACACAGCGGAAGAAGTTCGCGCCGATTCTGTCCATCTTGTTCACAAAACAGATACGGGGAACATTGTAGCGATCTGCCTGACGCCATACGGTTTCAGACTGAGGCTCCACACCAGCTACAGCATCAAAGACACACACAGCGCCATCAAGAACACGCAAGGAGCGCTCCACCTCAATGGTGAAATCCACGTGGCCTGGCGTATCAATGATGTTGATACGGTTGTCATCCCAAAAACAGGTTGTTGCGGCAGATGTAATGGTAATGCCACGCTCCTGTTCCTGTTCCATGAAGTCCATGGTAGCAGCGCCATCATGAGTTTCACCGATTTTATGGGAAACACCAGTATAATAAAGAATTCGTTCAGTTGTTGTCGTTTTGCCAGCGTCAATATGCGCCATGATGCCGATATTGCGTTGTTTGGCTACGGGTACGTCGTTGCGGGACACGTTCAACCTCCATGCTCACAGGCTTATGCTTTCTATTACGGACGCCGTGCTCCTCACAGGGAGCACGGCGCTTCAGATTTTCTGATTCGTATCACTACAGGCAGGAACAGATCCAAGCCTACCAGCGATAGTGGGCAAAAGCCTTGTTGGCTTCGGCCATGCGGTGCGTGTCTTCACGCTTTTTCACCGCGCCGCCGCGACCATTATAGGCATCCAGCAATTCGGCGGACAGTTTGGCATTCATGCCTTTTTCCCCACGGGAACGGGCATAATTGATAAGCCAGCGGATGGAGAGGGAGACCTGACGATCTGTGCGCACTTCCATCGGCACCTGATATGTCGCACCACCAACACGGCGTGCCTTGACTTCCAGATGCGGCTTTACATTATCCAGAGCTTTTTCAAAAGCACGCATTGCTTCTTCGCCTGTCTTTTCAGCCAGGGACTCCAGAGAGCTGTAAAAAATCTTTTCTGCCGCACCCTTTTTACCATCATACATAAGACGGTTCACAAATTTC
The DNA here is from genome assembly GCA_947074125.1 of uncultured Desulfovibrionaceae bacterium. GTDB lineage: Bacteria > Desulfobacterota > Desulfovibrionia > Desulfovibrionales > Desulfovibrionaceae > JAQVCS01. The sequence goes on along the minus strand of CAMTOM010000044.1, from coordinate 5,905 downwards.
GTCACAAGACGGCTGTTGTAAATTGGGTCAGGCAGTACTTCCCTCTTGGGAACAGGACCTTTACGGGGCATACAATCTCCTTTGGCATTTTACGGTATCACCAGCCCCGCGGGGAATCCCCCGCATGACGTACACCGCATGCACAGCAAAACAATTATTTAGGACGTTTGGCGCCGTATTTGGAACGGCTCTTGCGACGGTCAGCCACGCCAGAAGCGTCAAGGGTACCACGCACGATGTGGTAACGCACACCGGGTAAGTCCTTTACACGACCGCCGCGAATCATGACCACCGAGTGTTCCTGCAAGTTATGGCCTTCACCTGGAATATACGCAGTGACTTCCATACCATTGGTCAGACGCACACGGGCAACCTTACGCAAAGCGGAGTTTGGCTTTTTCGGCGTTGTTGTATACACGCGGGTACACACACCACGGCGCTGCGGGCAAGCCTGCAAAGCCGGTGTTTTCTTACGCTTGATTTCGGCCTTCCGTTCTTTGCGGATAAGCTGGTTAATCGTAGGCATAGTTTCCTCCTGATGCCTGTAAAAACAAACAGCACCCCGAACATCGGGATCGCCGCTACTCCTGCCAAAGGCAGACGCAGAACGTTGGGTCTTATTCCATGCTCTGCTTTTTGTCAAGCACATATCTTTTTTCCTGACTTCCTTCCTTTCTGCCATGCTCTCACCAAAAACGAGGCATAACTTATGGAATGCGCATATATTATTTGTCTTTTTTTTAAAGCTACGTTATTTTCCCGCCAGATGTTTTAGGAGGATTATTATGTCTGCACCCCGCATTCTATGGATTTCACCACACGCTCTCCATGACAGCTCCAGTGGTGCGGCCTTTCATGTACGCACCATGCTCGAAAAATTTCGCGAACGCGGCGTCGAAGTTCGCGCTGTGTCTGGTCTCATTTTTGATACCCCCACAGGAACAGCCTACTTCCCCAATCTGGAAGAAGAACTTCAAAAACCAGATATGGTGCTTACTTTTACCGAAAACGATATACCCTATTACTATCTGAAAACACGCTCACGCTCTGTCAGTGATCTTATGGAACGTGAAATGCGTTCTCTTTTCTCCCTATATGGCCAGCTCCTGCATGACTTCCGCCCCGATGTATGCGTTATGTTTGGTGGCGGCATGCTTGAAATATGCATACGGGCAGAAGCGCAACGCAGAGGCATTCCCTTTGTTTACACACTCTGCAATGCCAACCACAACAATTACGGCTTCGCCTTCTGCGACCTTGTCATGTGTGACTCACAAGCCACAGCCAATCTCTATGGACAGCGAAACCGTATAAATGTCTGGCCTGCTGGCGCTTTTGTGCGCCCAGAAAATGTTATCACGCAAGAGCGCACGCGTCGCTATGTTACTTTTATCAACCCCGAACCGCAAAAAGGGGTTTCCCTCTTCGCACGTCTGGCGCTCATGGCACAGGAAGAACTGCCCGACACACGTTTTCTTGTTGTACAGAGCAGAGGCGACTGGTTCAATATTGTTCCCAACCTTACCTTTGCTGATGGCACTTCCCTTTCCCCACAGCTTTTCCCCAATGTAGATGTGCACAAACACACTACAGATATCCGTCAGGTGTATGCCCTTTCATCGCTTGTTCTTGCTCCATCACTGGCATGGGAAAGTTCGGGGCGTGTGGTGGTAGAATCCCTTCTCAATGGCATCCCCTTGCTCACGTCACAATCTGGTGGACTGCCTGAATTTACGGGCGAAGGCGGCATCAGCCTTCCCATCCCGTCTTCCTATACGTCTCAAAATCTTCTGCAACTGCCCTCCGAAGAAGACGTTCGTCCCTGGATGGACGCCCTCAAGCAAATGCTGGATGACCTTCCCACATGGGAAGCACGCGCACAGCAGGCAGGGAAAGTGCATGATATTGAGCACAGCACCGACAGAGCGCTCGCTCTTATGGCACCTCTTTTCCAGCGCAAAGCCAGCCTGAATCCCCAGTACTATCTCGCTGGCTCCCTGGTACAGGGTATTCCACAGCATCAAGCACAGCCTGATGCGCCTTTTATTGTGCCTGAAGAGTTTCGCCGAAAACTTTTTTAGGGGTCAACAGACACCGTATCGCATAGCACAAAAATGACCAAGCCTCTCCTGTTATGGAGAGGCTTTTGCTAAAATACGACCATAATAACCTTCAATATGCTACTCATTACTGAGCCCGCGAAAGAGTATTTTATTCTTGGCAACTACCCTACTTTTTATGTAGTATAGTCCTGTTCATACCATGAAAGCCCGGCTCATGCAGATTTTCCGGGCAAGCCCTTCGAGCAGAGGAGAACACCATGCCCCTTATCGGTCCTAAACAAATGTTTGAGAATGCGTATGCTAAAGGCTATGCCATCGGCGCTTTCAACGTCAATAATATGGAAATTGTACAGGGAATTATGGGAGCTGCCCAGCAGGAACGCTCTCCTGTTATTCTTCAGGTTTCTGCTGGTGCCCGCAAATACGCAGGCCAGACATATATTGTCAAACTGGTAGAAGCCGCTCTGGCAGATGCACCCGATATTCCTGTGGTTCTCCACCTGGATCACGGTCCTGATTTTGACCTTTGCAAAGCCTGTATTGATGCTGGCTTTACCTCTGTCATGATAGACGGCTCCCACTTGCCTTATGAAGAAAATATTGCCCTCACCAAACAGGTTGTGGCATACGCACACCCTCGCGGCGTCTGGGTGGAAGCAGAACTGGGCAAACTGGCAGGCATTGAGGAACATGTTTCTTCTGATGAACATGTGTACACCGATCCTGACCAGGCGGTTGACTTTGTCAGACGCAGTGGATGTGACTCACTGGCAGTCGCCATCGGCACAAGCCACGGCGCATACAAATTCAAGGGAGACGCGCAGCTTGATTTTGCCCGTCTGGAGAGCATTGGACAGAAACTGCCTGCCTATCCTCTTGTCCTGCATGGTGCTTCCAGTGTACCACAAGAATTTGTGGATATGTGCAATACCTTTGGTGGCAGTGTGGGAGGCGCAAAAGGCGTCCCCGAAGATATTTTGCGCAAGGCCGCAGGTATGGCTGTTTGCAAAATCAATGTCGATACTGATATTCGTCTGGCGCTTACGGCTTCCATCCGCCGCTATCTGACAGAACATCCAGAGCAGTTTGATCCTCGCAGTTACCTCACACCCGCACGTGAGGCTGTAAAAAACATGGTCGCCCATAAAATTCGTAATGTTATGGGTTCTTCAGGAACTATATAGCTACTGTTTAAGGAGTATCTATGGCTGTCAAGCTTGCAATCAACGGCTTCGGCCGCATTGGCCGTTATCTGGTTCGCCTGATCGCTACAGATCCTGAGCTCCAGATTGTGGCTATCAATGCCAGAGCCGACAATGCCTCACTGGCACATCTCTTTAAATATGATTCCAGCCACGGCACATTCCGTGGCACCATCGCACATGATGAGAACGGTCTCATCGTCAATGGACATCATATCAAAGTGACTCGCGCCAAAACAGGTGAATGGCCCTGGAAGGATCTGGATATTGATATTGCAGTAGAAACAACAGGAACTCTTAAAGAGCGTGCCGCGCTCGCACAGCACCTCAACTGTGGCGCCAGAAAAGTCGTCATCTCAGCCCCCTGCAAAGACGCTGACGTGACTATTGTCATGGGCGTTAATACGGAGTCCTATGACCCGACAGCCCATACCGTCGTTTCTGCCGCATCCTGTACCACAAACTGCCTGGCGCCTGTAGCAAAAGCGCTTAATGATGCCTTTACCATCAAGCATGGTCTTATGACGACCATTCACTCCTATACCATGAGTCAGCGCATTCTGGACGGATCGCACAAAGACCTGCGCCGTGCACGCGCCGCCTGTGTTTCCATGATCCCCACCTCAACAGGTGCTGCCAAGGCCACAACACAAGTCATCCCTTCACTCAAGGGTAAAATGGATGGCATGGCTGTTCGCGTGCCGACCCCCAATGTTTCATTGGTGGATCTGACCTGTGAACTGGAGCAGCCTGTTACGACTGAAAGCGTCAATGCTGTTCTTAAAGCTGCGGCTAATGGCTCCATGAAAGACAATCTTGGTTACTGTGATGAACCGCTGGTCTCTGTAGACTATGAAGGCAGTATCCACGGCGGTGTTGTCGATGCCATGAGTACGCAGGTTATTGATCAGAAAATGGCAAAAATCATTATCTGGTATGACAATGAAGCAGGCTTTACCAATCAGTTGGTACGCCTGTTACGCCTTGTTGGAAAATAAAGTCTCTTTGTATAATGCACAAAAGCGGACAGTCTACACTGTCCGCTTTTGTTATGTGCAACTATCTAGCACGGTTTTTCCGTTTCATTCAGACTCTGCTGCCATGTCTTCCTTTCAAGCAACAAGCGAAGGACGATTCTTCTGCCACCACAACTGCAATACCAGCAATGTCCACAGTGCTTTGCGCATATCGGCTGTACCGGACATATGCGCATCAATCATCTGACGTATCGCACGGGGATTGAACAGGCCCTGCTCGCGCAAAAAGCTCTCGCCCAGCAGTTCTTCCACCAGAGGGCGTAACTGCCCACGCAACCAGGCTGCCACAGGAATCTGGAAGCCGCGCTTATTGCGCTTGCGAATTACGGGAGGCAACAGATCTGCCAAAGCCTTCTTCAGCAAATATTTCCGCTGAAAACCATGCAGCTTCAATGAGACAGGAAGACGCGCCACAAAATCGACAAGTTCGGTATCCAGAAAAGGCGCACGTACCTCCAGCGAGTAAAACATGGAGCAACGATCCACCTTTGTCAGAATATCATCCAGCATATACTGACGCACATACACATAAAATGCTCGCTCCAGCGGTGCGGCACCATCCCAGCGTTCAAAGAGTTCTTTTGTCGGCGCAAAAAGGCGTTCCTGCGCTAAAAAGCCCGCTTCTGGTTCAAGCCACATTTCCTGTTGCATTTCCGGTGTACAGGCAGTTAAAAGCGTCTGCACACGCAACCAGTCTGGAGCAGCCGCACCACGCAAAAAGGTCTCCACCGCAAGACGCGGATTCACATAGCCTGCCGAAGCGGGCAGGCAGCGAGTCAAAGGCTCGATCATATTTTTCCGCAAAACATGCGGTACACGATTATAACGCTGCGCTATGGCGTATGCGATATAATGCTCATAACCAGCCCAAAGCTCATCCGCCCCATCCCCTCCAAGAGCCACAGTAACATGCTCACGTACTGTACGCGCCAAAAGACTTGTGGGGGCTACAGAGGCATCTGCCATCGGTTCATCTAAACGCGCAATAAGCTCTGGCAGCAAAAGAGCACATTCATCAGCAGAAAAAATACGCTCATGATGTATGGTTCCGTAAGTATCTGCTGCTGCACGCGCATAACGGGATTCATCATAGCTGGCTTCTGTAAAGCCAATAGAAAACGTCTCAATAGGATCATCGGACTGCTGTGCCATCAGCCCCGTTACCAGGGTAGAATCAATCCCACCAGAAAGCAGTGCCCCTAAAGGAACATCACTCACCATACGTTTTTTCACAGCCTGCGCCAGTAAGCGGCGCACCTCTTCTCCGGCTGTGTTTTCATCCATTTGAGTCGCTTCTGGTACGGGCATATCCCAATAACGCCTTGTCTGCACAAGTCCATCATGCAGCATCAGCGTATATGATGGCTCCAGTTTGCGCACCTGCTCATAAATACATTCTGGTGTCGGAACATATTCGTAGGCAAGATAGCGCATCAGACTCCGTCTGGCGACAGTCAGCACAAGTCCAGGTATCTCTGCCAGAGCTGACAGCTCAGAATCAAAATAAAAACGCCCCTGCTGCATCGTATAATCAAAGTGCTTCTTGCCAAAGCGATTCCGTGCGCTCATAATTGTCTCCGCACGGGCATCCCCAATCGCGCAA
>CAMTOM010000043.1 GCA_947074125.1 uncultured Desulfovibrionaceae bacterium | reverse complement strand
CTGCACGAACACCCTCTAATGCACGAAGGTAGGAGGACAGAGTCAATAAAAGCACAAGGTGACGTACGAAAACGGCCATTAGTTCCAGAAAGCAGCGAACAGACGTTCATTATAACAAGAATACTTTGTAGCTGTGCTTTTTGGTCAGACAACTGGTCAATGCGCTGCCCGACCTTTTCAGACATCTGATTGAATGCACTCGCAAGTGTGTACAATTCATTTTCCGGCGCAAGGTGCAAGCGACGGTGAAAAAATCCTTGCGAAACGCCATCAACAACGACAGTCAATCGCCTGAGCAATCGTTTAAAGCCACGCGCAAACAGCAATGCGAACAAAAGCGCAATCCCAAAAGCAAACAGAAAAGCCGACAGCAAACCGCCTACACCAATCGTGCCCTCAGATATCCGCATATAGATGATGCCGAATGCTATCCCGGTCAAAATCGCAAAGAGCACGCCCCAGAATATCCGCAATGACATGCCGGAGCTTTTCATAGTGCTTCTACCTTTGCGCGATACCCTATACCACGCACCGTCTCCAGCACATCGGCTCCTTCTCCCAATTTCGCCCGCAAGCGACGGATATGTGTATCTACTGTGCGGGCGTATCCTTCAAACTGATACCCCCAAACCGCATTGAGAAGCTGTTCACGGGTGCGCACACTGCCTGCATGGCGCATCAAATCTTCCAGCAAACGAAATTCCGTTGCGGTCAGGGCGATGCTTTCACTGCCCACACGCACACTATGTGCCACAGCATCCAGCATAATACTGCCCAGCGTAATGGCTGGCTGCTCTCTTTCTGTAGAATGCCTGCGCAAAATGGCACGAATGCGCAAGAGCAATTCTCTCATACTGAAAGGCTTCACGACATAGTCATCAGCGCCAAGCTCCAGCCCCACAATGCGATCCACTTCCTCGCCACGCGCCGTCAGCATAAGGATGGGAATTGCCGACATCACAGGGTCACGCCCCAACTCTTTACAGACACCAAAACCATCCAAAAGAGGGAGCATGACATCCAGAAGAATCAGCGACGGCTTATGACGACGCGCCATTTCAAGACCATCTTTTCCGTTTGCCGCTTCAAGCACAGAAAATCCTTCCGCTTGCAAATTAAAATGCAAAAGCTGGCGAATATCTGTATCATCCTCAATAATCAGTATCGTTTCCATAACAGTTCCTGTAGACGCACACTACACAAACATATGCGGCGGGAAGATGAAGGGAATGTGTCATCTGTGTGACATTTGCACCTTTCTTCCATGCTCCACACTGCCACAGAACACTTCTGGCAGCCAACACAATGTACACATTTCACCGCAAAATCACAAATTGCCAAGCCAATATCTTAACCTTCCTTCAAAATGTCACACGTATTTCTGTTCGTCGACACACGACTGTAACACAAAGTGACAATCATGGCATCGTGCTGCACGCACTTCATGTAATGCTGACAACAATAATCTGATTTACAGGAGAACATTTACCATGAAAGGTATTCGTACATTATTTACTGCCATGCTTGCTCTGAGCATCGCCACACCAGGCATTGCCGCTAGCAAAGAAGAAGTGATTATCAATGGCTCAACCACAGTTTTGCCCGTCATGCAAAAAGTCACAGAAAGCTTTGCCGCTGAGCATCCCAATGTTGACATCAGCCTTTCCGGAGGCGGCTCCGGCAATGGTATCAAAGCCCTTACAGATGGACTCTGCCAGATCGCCATGTCCTCACGCGACATCAAAGGCAATGAAGTAGAGCTTGCCAAGTCTAAAGGGAAAGAACCCGTACGCACTGCCGTTGCCATAGACGCACTGGTTCCTATCGTGCATCCTTCCAATCCTGTTGCTGACCTGAGCGCCGCACAGTTGCGCGATATTTACAAAGGCATTATTAAAAACTGGAAAGAAATTGGTGGCTCTGACAGCAAAATCGTCATCATTTCCCGCGACACGTCTTCCGGTACCTACGAAACCTGGGAAGAAGTCATTATGAAAAAAGAAAAAGTCACGCCTGCGGCATTGTTACAGGCCTCCAGCGGCTCTGTGGTGCAGGCTGTCTCCAAAAACAAGAATGCCATTGGCTATATTGGCTTTGGTTACCTTGATCCTTCTGTTAAAAAGCTCAATATGGAAAGCGTGGAAGCCAATGCCAGCACCGCTCTTTCCCGCCAGTGGCCTATTTCCAGAGAGCTTTATGTCTTCACTGATGGTGAACCCAAAGGAGCTGCCAAGCAGTTGCTGGACTACCTGCTTGACCCGCAGAAAGGACAAAAAGCCGTTAGCGAAGTTGGCTTTGTTCCTCTTCAGGCACAATAACGCAATCGTCTGCATAGAGAGGGGATTTACTCCCCTCTCTATCATCAGATAAGGATATTCCTCATGTCTTCAGCACCATTCAGGGAACGCCTGATCCACTGGGCTCTTGCCGGAAGCGCTGCCACATCTCTTTTTGCTCTTGGCGGCATCATGTTTTTTCTGTTTTGGGAAGGCCTGCCTCTTTTTGCGGACTATAATGTCATAGACTTCCTTTTTGGCAGCTTCTGGTATCCCACAGCAGAGCCTCCAGAATTCGGCATATTTCCTCTTGTGGCAGGCTCGCTTGCGGTCACCTTTCTTGCATCATTGATTGCTGTTCCTCTCGGCGTTCTCACGGCTGCCTATCTTACAGAAATTGCCAGTGCCCGCATACGCCGTATCTGCAAGCCAATGATCGAACTGCTGGCGGCTCTTCCTTCTGTAGTTATCGGCTTTTTTGGCATGATCATTGTTGCTCCCTTTCTTCAAGACTATCTCGGAGCAGATACGGGACTGAATCTTTTTAACGCTGGACTTATGCTGGCTTTTATGAGTGTACCTACCATTTGTTCCATTTCCGAAGACGCGCTTTATGCTGTGCCCCGCTCACTGCGCGAAGCCTCGCTTGCGCTTGGAGCTACACGATGGGAAACAACGCTTCATGTCGTCCTGCCTGCGGCTTTATCGGGCATTGGTACGGCTGTTATGCTGGGAATGTCGCGTGCTATTGGTGAAACAATGGTGGTACTCATGGTCGCAGGGGGGGCTGGAATGTTGCCCACATCAATCTTTGACCCTGTGCGCCCCATGCCGGCATCCATTGCTGCTGAAATGGCAGAAGCCCCTTTCAGAGGTGAACACTACCATGCGCTCTTTGCCATTGGTATTGTTCTTTTCCTCTTTACGCTGGCTTTTAATATTATTGCCCATTCTGTTGCCAGCAAGCACAAGCAGGTTGGCAGTTCAGGACTGTAACACATCCTTTTTTCAGCACGGCATACTCAGGAGTCAATAGCATGGAATGGATAGCCTCTAAAGGTCGTTTTGCCAGACAGTATATTTTTTTTGGCATACTGCGCAGTGCGGCTTTTATCAATATTCTTACCCTTATCGGTGTCTGTCTTTTTTTGTTTATCAATGGCCTGCCTGCCATTTCATGGGAATTCCTTACTGAGCCCCCCAGAAAAATGATGACTGAGGGAGGCATTTTCCCCTGCATTGTCGGTACGGCAATTCTCGCACTGGGAGCGTTGTGCATTTCCTTTCCTCTGGGAGTCGCTACAGCGATCTACCTTCATGAATATGCGGGACGATCCCCCTATGCCACATATATCCGTATTGGCGTCAACAATCTGGCTGGTGTGCCGTCCATTGTCTTTGGACTGTTCGGTCTGGCGTTTTTTGTTACCTTCTGTGGTCTTGGTGTCAGTATTCTTTCTGGCGTCTTTACCCTTGCCATTCTGACTCTCCCCATGATTATCAGTACCTCAGAAGAAGCCTTGCGCACGGTACCCGATACGTATCGGGAAGCTTCTTTTGGTCTTGGTGCCACAAAATGGCAAACCATTATGCGCGTTGTTCTGCCTTCAGCCATTCCAGGCATGCTCACAGGTGCCATTCTCGGTATTGCCCGCGCTGCGGGGGAAACTGCTGCTATCATGTTTACCGCAGCCGTTTTCTTTACACCACGTATGCCAGACTCCCTGTTCAGTTCTGTTATGACCTTGCCCTACCACATGTATGTGCTGGCAACAGCCGGAACAGAAATAGAAAAAACGCGCCCCCTGCAATACGGTACCGCACTGGTACTTATCCTGCTGGTACTCGGCATGAACCTGCTAGCCATCATTATGCGAGACAAACTCCAGCGCCGACACTGATATGTTACCATTCTCTATTGTCACTTTAATAATGGCTTGCATGACTTCTCAAAGAAAAATCCATCTACCTTGACATGATCGATTTTAAAGAATACTGAAAAAACATATGTCTTTTTTACATACATTGCGCCTCTCCCTCTGGCTGGGATGCGCTCCGGAGGCAACACATGTTCATTTTCCATAGTTGAGGGCTGTACAGCAGGGCACAGGTTGTGTCTCTTGATTGTGCGGCGTCAGGGGAAATGGGCATGCTTTTTTGCCACTCCTGATTCCTCTCTTCCCCATTCGCCGCTCTCCTCCTATTCGTGGATGAAGTAACATGCTTCTCATAGCTCATCACGGTATGTGTATCGTGTTTATTTGCGTACTCTATGCCATGTCTATGCGTCCCACAGCATGTTCCTATGAACATCAGGATAATGTCTCTACAACAAAAAGGAGGCTTTATGCGTATTGGAATTGGAACTGGGGAAAAAAATTATGACGAACGCTTGCAACAGCAGGGAATCAGTCGACGCGATTTCCTGAAGTTTTGTTCCGCTGTCGCGGCTTGTATGGGTCTTGGAGCGTCAGGAGCCTCTGCTGTTGCGGCGACACTTACCAATCCCGCCAGACGTCCTTCTCTGGTGTATTTGCATACCGCTGAATGTACAGGCTGCTCAGAAGCGTTATTGCGTACCACGCAACCTTTCCTGGATACACTCATCCTGGATACCATCTCTTTAGACTATCACGAAACCATCATGGCCGCCGCAGGTGAAGCCGCAGAAGAAGCTTTGCAGAATGCTGTCAACGCTCCCGAAGGCTTCATCTGTATCGTAGAAGGAGCCATCCCCACAGCTATGGATGGTAAATATGGTTACATTGCAGGGCATACCATGTTTGATATGTGTAAAAATATTTTACCCAAAGCCAAAGCTGTCATTTCCTATGGTACATGTGCTGCTTATGGAGGCGTTCAGGCCGCCAGCCCCAATCCAACAGGAGCCAAGGGTGTCAGTGATGCTTTTAGCTCTTTAGGCATTACACCCATCAATATTGCAGGCTGCCCCCCAAATCCTTTGAACCTCATAGGTACCCTGGTGGCTTTTTTGCAAGGGAAGAAAATCGAACTTGACCAGTTGGGTCGCCCTCTCATGTTCTTTAGTGAATGTGTTCATGACTTGTGCGAAAGACTGCCGCATTTCAGGGCAGGAGAATTCGCGCCTTCCTTTGACTCTGAAGAAGCCCGTAAAGGCTGGTGTCTCTATGATCTCGGCTGCAAAGGGCCACGAACCTACAATAACTGTCCCAAAGTCCGCTTTAACGAAACCAATTGGCCTGTTGCTGCTGGACATCCCTGCATTGGATGCAGTGAACCTAAATTTTGGGACACTATGGCTCCCTTCTACAGCAATTAAGAGCGGAGAAATCACATGAGTACTATTCAAACTCCCAAAAGCACATTCACTGGCCCTATTGTTGTTGATCCGCTGACACGTATTGAAGGACATCTTCGCATTGAAGTTGAAGTAGAAGATGGCATCATCAAAAACGCTTACAGTGTCGGCACACTCTTTCGCGGACTGGAAGTCATCCTGAAAGGTCGTGACCCAAGAGACGCACAACATATCACACAACGCACATGTGGTGTCTGTACCTATACCCACGCACTGGCCTCCACGCGCGCTCTAGAAGATGCTATAGGTGTGACTATTCCCAAGAACGCCACATATATACGTAATCTTGTATTGGCGATGCTTTATATGCATGACCACATTGTACACTTCTATCACCTGCATGCACTTGACTTTGTCGATATTACCTCTGCCCTCCTGGCTGATCCTGCCAAAGCAAGTCAGTTGGCGAGCTCCATTTCCCCACGACCTGCCAAAACAGAAGATTTCAAAGCTGTACAGGATACATTGAAACGCTTTGTGGAAAGCGGACAGCTTGGCCCCTTCGCCAATGCCTACTTCCTTGGTGGGCATCCTGCCTATTACCTTAGCCCAGAAGCAAACCTTGTTGCCACAGCGCATTACCTGGAAGCGCTTCGTGTCCAGGTGCTGGCTGCCCGTGGCATGGCTGTTTTTGGCGCCAAAAACCCCCACACGCAATTTCTCGTCCATGGTGGCGTCACATGCTATGACGCGCTAAGCAAAGAACGCATTGCCGAGTTTGAAAATCTGTATAAACAAACCCGCGACTTCATAGAACAGGTATATATTCCCGATCTCCTTTTAGTCGCTTCGGAATATAAAGACTGGGCTAACTTTGGCGGTACGGGCAATTTCCTTACTTTTGGCGAATTCCCTGAAAATGAACGTAACTGGGATACACGCTTTTTCAAACCTGGCATCATATATAATCGGGATCTCAGCAAAATAGATCCTGTCAATCCGGAACATATTGCCGAACATGTACGGCATAGCTGGTATGAAGGAGACAAGGCTCTGCACCCTTATGAGGGAGAAACAAAGCCTCTCTTCACCTCTATGGGAGACAAAGATCGCTACTCGTGGATGAAAGCACCGCGCTATAAAGACAGTGCTATGGAAGTTGGTCCACTGGCGCAAGTCCTGGTATCGTATGCACAGGGCCATTCTGAAGTAACATCTGCCGTGGATACGGTATTGAAACACCTCAATGTAGGGGCAGAGGCTCTTTATTCCACATTGGGACGTACTGCGGCTCGTGGCGTACAGGCTCTCGTCACGACCAAACAGGCTGATGCATGGCTGGACGCTTTTAAGGGAAATATAGGGCGAGACAATAAGATTGCCGAAAACTGTGATGTCCCAGACGACGGCGAAGGCGTGGGCTTTGTGGGCGCTCCACGTGGAGGACTCTCTCACTGGATTCGCATAGAAAACAAGAAAATCGCCAACTTCCAACTCGTCGTTCCCAGCACATGGAACCTTGGACCTCGTTGCAATCAGGGCAAAATGAGTGCGGTTGAAGAAGCACTGGTGGGCACGCCTGTCGCAGATCCCAAACGCCCTGTGGAAATATTGCGTACCGTTCATTCTTTTGATCCATGTATTGCCTGCGCTGTACATGTTATTGATGGCTGTACCAATGAGGTTCACAAGTTCACAATTCTCTAGCGGATATACAAAAGAATCTTTTGGGCATCTTGCTCATGTAAACCTTATATATTGACTATACTTACCTCGTGCAGCATAACGCTGCACGAGGATATTCTAGAGAAGTACAATAGGGAAAAGCATGTCAGAAAAAAAAATATTGATACTGGGAGTAGGGAATCTGCTCATGTGCGATGAGGGCTTTGGCGTTCATGCTGTCAATTTACTACAGCAAGACTATATCTGGCCAGAGAATGTTCGACTCATGGATGGAGGCACCCTGGGCATGTTGCTTATGCCAGATATACAGGATTGCGACAAACTTATTGTGCTGGATGCCGTGCTTTGCGATCAGCCATCAGGAACTTTTTGTATTTTGGAAGGAGATGACTTAAGAAAAAGTCTTGGCTTTAGAGACTCTACCCACCAAACGGATCTTGTAGATATACTCATTTGCTGTGAACTTTCTGGAAAGCGCCCAGAAACACTGGTTTATGGTATGGAACCTTTTGACTGGAAAAGCCTCCAGGATGCACTAACTCCAGAGGCAAATGCTCTCCTACCTACATTTTGCCAAAAAGTTATTGACGCGCTGCGCTCTCAAAACATCTCAATCAAAAGAAGAAACATCTAAATACGCATCCTCAAGATTGTTTTTACCCCCCTGGCAACATCAGTTTGCTCGAGCCCTACCTTCATAATACCGCCTAAAAGCCTTGCCTATTCGGACTGCACAAGCTATGCTAACTATAACTTTTTGCATGGCTTTTTATGCGTGCATACGCTTTGTCCAGTCACCTTTTAACAGATTCCCAACCCGCAATCCGCAATCCTGCCTCTACACAAAGGAGCACTCTATGAAGCGCGCTCTCATGATTGGCATTGCGCTGCTTGTGATTATTGCTATCGCCTTTTGCGTAAAAAAAATATTGGCCAGCGACAAAGAAGAGCAGAAAACCCCACAGCTTCCTCTCACAGCATTCCACATCGGCACTTCAGGGGATATGATTGGGAGTAGCAGTCACTATACACTCTTTCAAGAGGGCTACCTGCCTGGCGCTCCTGTTTTTCTTAAAAAAAGCAGCAGGAAAGCTCATGATACAGAGGCTGTAAATGCGACTTTTGTCTGCCCTGATGATGCTCTTGTGCGCATGGATCTCATACTCAAGCGCTATAAGGCTGCACAATGGCAGACATTCCCTCTTGATGATGTGCAGGCTCAGGATCATCCCGTAACGTCAATTACTGCACGCTACGGCTATAAAGGGGGAAGCACCATCACATACTCTGCCGGAACACATCAGGCATTACCCAATGATGCCTTTACCGCGCTGAGAGAAATATACCACCTGCTCAAAGAACTCCAACAGGAAGGAAAAACTGTAGCAGAATAATCTTTATCACTATAACTCAAAAAATACTCATCAACAGGAGGCTTTACACGTATGAATAGCAAACACACTTTTATTGGATTTGCCATATGTGTCTTGATGCTCACCTTCACCTGCTCTTCTTATGCCAGAAGTCAAGGAGGTACCCTGTCTTTTGATCCGCTTCCCACCTCACTGACCGAT
>CAMTOM010000042.1 GCA_947074125.1 uncultured Desulfovibrionaceae bacterium | reverse complement strand
TTAGAGAGAAGAAGTTGGATTGGTAAAACAAGACTCAGGTTTGTAAAGCGTTATCAAAGCGATCATTTGTTCAGGAGGGTTCATGCTGCTGGAAGTTGTTAAATATCCTGATCCGCGTCTGGCTCTGCCAAGCGAAAATATAGACGCCATCACTGACGAGCTGCGCCGCCTTGCGGAAGACATGATTGAAACCATGTACGAAGCCCCTGGCGTGGGTCTTGCCGCGCCACAAATAGGCCGCAATATCCGCCTGATGGTTATTGATCCTCTCTGGAAAGGTGAGGAAAGAAATCCGCTTGTGCTCTGCAATCCTGTTCTGACACTTTCCGGTGAGGAAGTGCTTTCTGAACAGGAAGGATGCCTCTCTGTCCCCCTCGGCTATCGTGCCGATGTCAAACGCTTCAGCAATGTTCATGTTGCGGCAATGGGGATTGATGGCGAGCCGCTTTCACTGGATTTTGAAGGCTTTCCCGCTTTTGTTGTGCAGCATGAATACGATCATCTGGAAGGCCGCCTGTTTATTGATCGCATCGGGCGCTTGCGCCGCAGTCTTTTTGACGGAAGAATGAAAAAATGTCTCAAACGCACAGCCGATTGAAAATTGTTTTTATGGGAACACCGGAGTTTGCAGCCTGCATCCTCCGTCACCTTCTTGAATGCTCCTTTGCAGACGTGGTAGCTGTATATACACAGCCAGACCGTCCGGCAGGGCGGGGGCACAAGCTGACACCCTCCGCCGTAAAACTGGTCGCACAGGAAGCTGGTATTCCTCTCTTCCAACCTCCGCACTTCAAAAACGAAGAAGACAGAGCCGCACTGGCCGCACTCTCGCCAGATATTCTAGTAGTCGCTGCCTATGGTTTGCTTTTGCCCGCCAGCGTCCTTGCGATACCACGCCATGCGCCCATCAATGTGCATGCCTCTCTTCTGCCACGCTATCGCGGCGCTGCCCCCATACAGCGCGCCATTATGGACGGTGAAAGCGAAACCGGTGTCAGCATTATGCGCATGGAAGAAACGCTGGATACCGGTCCCGTGTACGAAATGCGTTCCTGCCCGACAGCAGGGCATACCGCAGCAAGCCTGCACGATAGCCTTGCCGTATTGGGCGCAGAATCCCTTCTCAGCGTTCTTAATCGTTTTTGCGATGCAGAACCCGCATCTGTGCCACAAGATGATACACAGTCCACATACGCGCCAAAAATGACCAGAGCCGATGGCTATATCAATTGGGAGCTTCCCTGTGCCGTGATTGATGCTCGTATCCGTGCCGTGACCCCCTGGCCTGGCGCACGGGTGCTTTTGCATATGCCAGAACGCGAAGCCCTGCCTCTCTTGCTTTTTCCAGGGAAAATGGAAGAAAACACATGTCAGGAGACCACACCTGGAACCCTGCGCTGGGATAAACAGGGACTGTGTGTCGCGACAGGCGATGTCTGGTATCGCCTCTCTGAAATACAACCCGCTGGACGCGCCCGCATGGATGGACGTGCTTTTGTGAATGGTTTTCTCAAACCATTTGCATCTTTAGCCAATAACACTGGTGAGGAAGAAGCGCATCTGTACCTTTCGTCTCCTGAATAGTGAGTGGAAATGGCAGCGGCTCACTTTGTTTTAAGAGCGTAAAAAAATTTTTTCGATATAAGCGCCGAAAAAGCATGTATTTCCATTAGAGGTGCTTTTTTGTGCGATTTTGTGGTATGTCCCTTTTTTCTTTGCCGAAGGATGTATTTTTTTGATCGAGGCAGTTTCACGTGGAACAAGACTGTCTTTTGGGCGCATCCTTTTCCCTCTTAGTTTGTTTCGACAAAGAGTCATGGGGTATCGTTACTATGTCATTCTGGCGTAAATCTCCCTATTCACTCCCCGCATCAGAATACGGTGGGGCACGCAAGCGTCTTTTTATTGGCTTGCTGCTTTTGAGCGGTGGCGTCCTGTCTTTTTTGCTGCTGTGCTTCTGGGGTATTCCGGCATTGGGCTTCGGCAATATCCATCCTTTGCTGCCCATGCTGACGGGCGTTCTTTCGTTCGTGCTGCTGCTTTTTTTTATTTGTCTCTGTTATTCTCGGGTGAGGCATATCTCTACAGGAGCCTCGTTTTGGGGGAGTCGTGAACTGCGTAATGCCACCATACGCACCTTGTATCCTCTTATGGAACTTTGGGGGAGTTTGTTGCGTATTGAGCGCTCGCATATTCGTCTGTCCTTTATCAAGGTCAATAATGAACTGGTGCTGGCCTCGCGTCTCAGGGTTGTGCCAGAGAAGCTTCTTTTGCTTTTGCCGCACTGTATCCAGCGCAGTAGCTGCACGCATCGGCTGACTCCTGAAGGCAAACACTGCGCCCGTTGTGGTGCGTGCCCCATTGATTCTTTGCTAAACTTAAGTGAGCGCTATGGCTTTCATCTTGCCATAGCGACAGGCGGTACGATTGCCCGCCGCATCGTGGTACAGAGGCGACCGGAACTTATTCTTGCTGTGGCGTGTGAGCGGGATCTCGCATCGGGTATTCAGGATTCCTATCCCATACCTGTTTTCGGGATTTTGAATGAGCGCCCCTGTGGGCCTTGCGTGGATACGCTGGTTGCTTCCGAGAGGGTAGAGCGGATGGTCTGTACCTTTCTTGATAGCTAGCAGGCAAATATTTTTTTATTGCTATTCGTGAGAGAGCATTGTTGGTATCGCGATTTTTCCCTTTACTACAGGTACGTATCGACTCTGCAAAATGCAGGGTAAAGCCATCTTTTTGGGTGCGTGTTTCACGTGAAAAGAAAGAGGATATCCAGTATGAAAATGTCTTTTCATGAAACAGCAGAACCGCGTACAGCAGCCGTGCAGGTATTGTTGCTGCTTGATGCGGGGGGCACTGTTCAGGAAGTTCTGGATGGTGTGTTGCGTCACTTTACCGGATCTTTTCAAGACAGGGCATTGGTGACGGAACTTGTGTATGGCTTTTTGCGTGAGGAAGTGCGCCTGAAATATCTTTCAGAGCATTTTCTCAGTAAGCCAGAAAAACTCCCTCGTGAGATGCTGCTCTATGTGGCTCTGGGAATGTATGCTCTTTGCTTTCTTGAGCGCGTGCCACACCATGCGACTGTTTTTGTGACGGTAAAGCAAATCAGGGCGCGTTATGGTGAGTCTCTTGCGCGTGTCGCCAATGGTGTGCTGCGTGCGCTCATCCGTTTGGGTGATGCCGTTCACGAAGAATCATTTTATGCGGTGCAGCCGAAGGAAAAAAAATCTTCCGCAAAGGGGAAGGCCTCCTTTGCTCATAATAAGAGCGCTGCCCCAAAAGAGACTGAGCCTGCTTTGGCATGTGCGGGGCATCCTTCTGGTCTGCCCGCTGTACAAACGACAGAAGAAAAAGCATCTCAATTTTGCGTGAAACGTGTATCGCGTTTTTACAGTATGCCGGAGTGGATTGTAGAGCTTTGGCATAATGCCTATGGCGAGGAGAAGACGCGCCTTTTGTGTGCGCGTTCCCGCCAGCGTCCGCACACCTGTGTGCGTGTGAATGCCCGTCGTGAAAATGCAGATGTTTTACGTGAAACATTGCGTCAATATGGTGAAGCTGTCGGAGAGTGGGGAGTCGCTTTTGCACCAGGAACAATACCGGAAGAGATTATGGGTAAAAATCTGCGACTTCTTGAAGAGGAGGGGAGTCTGAGTTTTCAGGCGGCAGGTTCGCAACATGCCCTGCAAGTGCTGGAATGTCATTTGTGGAAACGCCCTGTGTGGGATGCCTGCGCCGGACAGGGGGGGAAATCCCTTTTTCTGCTCGAACAGAATGTGCCTGTTACACTGCTTTCTGATACCGATGCGCGCAGGCTTGGACGTGTTTTTTCAGAGTGTCGCCGCCTTGACTTGCCCTGTCCATACCTTGTGCACGCTGATATGCGCCATCCGCCAAAGCGTACCTGGGAAGGGCATATTTTGCTGGATGTGCCCTGCACGGGTTTGGGAACGCTGGCACGCAGACCAGACATCCGACGCTCTCGCAAAGCCGAAGATCTTGCTTTTCTTTCGACACTCCAAAAAAATCTTCTCGAAAAAGCATGGCAGTGTCTTGGCGCTGGCAATGAGCTTGCCTATATGACCTGTGCTCTTGATCCGGAAGAGAACGGAGAGCAGATTGCCGCTTTTCTCAAGCGTCACTCCGATGCCCGATTGTGCCGCGAATGGGAAACACCGTCAGAACATCCCTGGCTCGAAGGGATGTATGCGGCAAAGGTATATAAAGAAAAACCATAGCTGTATCGGAAGAAAAAAAAGAGAATGATGCTTGCTCGCGAAGGTGCGCACAAAAGCCCGTATGGTGTTTGTCCATACGGGCTTTTGTGGTAATAAGTGAAGTGGAGACGAAAATATTTTTGAGTCTTTGTTGCGCCTGTGCGCTCTTCAGAATTATTTTATCTGGATGCCAAGCGTTTGCAGCACCTGCTGCATTTCTTTGGCGCTGGCATATGAGATGGATATGCGCCCGTTTTCTTCTGTACCACTGATAACCGTCTTGAAGGGGAGGGCATCCTTGAGGGTTCTTTGCAATTGTTTGATGACAGGAGATTTACGGCGCAGGTTCCGTGTTTTCGGGGGGCGCTTTTCTTCTTCCTGCGCGTCCCAGAGAAAGCGATTGTGTTCTTTGTAATATTGTGCCGCTTCTTCGGCTTCACGAACATTGCTTTGAAATTCAAGAATGTGTTCACGAAGGCGATGTTCTGCATCGGTATTGCCCAGACTGAGGAGGGCGCGAGCGTGTCCGGCGCTAATGGTATTTGTTTGTAGTGCCTGCAGACTGTCCTCTGTCAGTTGCAGTAAGCGCAGGGCATTGGCGATAGCGGGTCTGCTTTTGCCAAGACGGGCTGCCAGTTCCTCCTGAGTCAGATTAAGGGAGTTGCGCAGTTTTTGGATGGCTCTGGCTTCTTCCACAGGATTGAGGTCTTCACGCTGGAGGTTTTCGATAAGAGCCGCCAGCATGACATCTTCATCACTGAGGGAACGGATAATAACCGGAACTTTTTTTAGTTTTGCCAGTTGGGCGGCGCGCCAGCGACGTTCGCCAGCCACAATTTCAAATGTTTCTTTTTCCTGAGTGGGACGAACGAGGATGGGCTGAAGAATGCCCTGTTTGCGGATGGAAGCTGCCAGTTCCTGAAGACTTTCTTCTTCAAAGTGCTGGCGGGGTTGATTGGGATTGGGGAGCAGCTTGCTGATTTCCAGTGTGGAGCTTTCAGGAGCTGGGGAAGGAGCACTTTTTTCTTTTGGGTTGTTGAACAGTATATCTACACCACGTGGGCCTAATCCTTTACTGGCAGTACTCATGCTCTCTCCTTGACACAGGCGCCCAGTCACGACAGACTTACCGGCTGGAGCGATACGATCAATATTTTGGGAGGTTTTATGCGAACACATCGCATTTCTTATGTTGTTGATAAAAGCGGAAATATCCAGGCAGTGCAGCTTTCAGAAGATTTGTGGAATCGTGTGAGTGAATATGTGCTTCAAAAAGAAAAGGCACTTCACTCTCAAGAATCCGGTGTACTCAGACCGGAACCAATGGAAGCTTTTGAAGAAATGCTTGCCTGTTGGGATTTTCCCTATCCTTATTCTCCTGCGGTAACATGTCCTCACTGCCAGAGTCAAACTGACGATTGGCGGTCTGCTGAGGGACATCCCTTCCACCTGCTCAATGCCAACTTTGGCGGTTTGGTGGCTCTTCGATGTAAAAAATGTGGGGCGCTTGTCCGCTTCAAGCATTTCAAAGATCATGTTGCCGTTGAGTGTGATGCTCCTGAGTAGCGGCGGGCAACGTGTGGCATGCGTGTGAGGCTGCCTATTGTTATTGTAGTCTTTGAAGACGTGTTTATGATATTTGAGCAAAGTCAAAAGTGCAATAGCTTCCTTTGGCGTGGAAGCTATTGCCGGTTATGCCTTAGCTGTCATCATCTTCAGTTTGCGTGGGTTTTGGGTGGCGCCGCAATATTTCTTTTGCCAGTTCAAGATAGGCTTCTGCTCCTTTTGATTTAATATCATAGTGAAGAACAGATTTCCCGTGACTGGGCGCTTCTGAGAGGCGCACATTTCTTGGGATGACAGTTTCAAAGAGGTGTTCCGGAAAACAGCGGCGCACCTCATTTTTTACGTCTCGTGAAAGGCGGTTGCGCATATCAAACATGGTCAGGACAACGCCGAGCAGGAGAAGATCTGGGTTGAGGCGTTTTTTGATTTGCTCATAAGTTTGCAAGAGTTTGACGATGCCTTCCAGAGCAAAAAATTCGCATTGGAGCGGAATGAGGAGTTCTTTTGCTGCGCACAGGGCATTGAGGGTGATAAGACCCAGTGATGGCGGGCAGTCAAGTACGATGAACTCATAGGGGGTTTTCAGGTTATTGAGGCACTCTGTGAGAAAGTATTCCCGTGCCATTTTGTCTACAAGCTCCAGCTCAACGGCCACAAGATTTGTATTTGCGGGCAGGAGGGAGAGGTAGGGTGATTCTGTGCTCTCGATATAGTTTTCTACTTCTTTGGGGTCATAGAGCGCCTGATAGAGTCCGCCGCGATTATTTTCTGGTGAAACGCCAAGTCCGCTGGTGCTGTTTGCCTGGGGGTCACAGTCCACGAGAAGGACTCTTTTTTCCATAATGGCAAGTGCGGCAGCAACATTGATGGCGGTGGTCGTTTTTCCAACGCCTCCCTTTTGATTGGCCAGTGCAATGATTCGCGGCATGTGAGCGCTCCTTTGGTGATTTCGTTTCACATGAAACGAATCGGTTCCTCTTTGATTTTCATAACGATAAAAGATGCCGGCTGCCTGCGTCAAGAATAATCTTTTTTGCTAAGGTTTTGTTTTTATTTTTTAATAATTTTTGTCTTTTATCACGTAATGATAGATAAAGAAGGTTTTTTTTCGTATTGCCAAAAGTAATGCTGCTGGATTATTGTGCAAGACGCTATACAGCCTTATACGGTGCCTGCCGTGTGTGATATGCTCTACTTCTAACCGTTTTTCAAAGGATGTTTTACGTGAAAAAATTTGGTATGCAAAAATGTGCGATGCTGACTCTTTCGGTTCTTTTCGCTGGTGCGCTTTCTTTCTCGTGTGCTGATGAAGCAAAGGCTCTGGATGAGCAGGCTTTTGCCAAAATGCTTGAAAAAGTTTTGCGTGATAAACCTGAAATTCTCCTAAATGCCCTAAAAGCAAACAGTACGGCTTTACCGGAGATTATTCAAGAGGCTTTACACGCGCAGCGCAAGCAGATGTTTATTGCTGAGTGGGAAAAAGACAGCAAGGTGAAAAAAAAGGTGAATCTGGATGGGCGCCCTGCCTGGGGTAATGCTGATGCGCCTGTGACGATCGTTTCCTATTCTGACTTTACGTGTTCGTACTGTCAGCAGGCAGCAGAGACTGTTGAAGCGATTTTGGAAAGATACAAGGGCAAGGTGCGTTATGTTTTCAAGCACCTGCCTATATATAACAAAGTGGTGGGGCCGCGTGCCGCACAGTATTATGCTGCGGCATCCTTGCAGGATGCTGAGAAGGCCCGTCGTCTCTACAAGGCTTTTTTTGAGGGACGTCATGAGCTGGTGGGTGAGAAGGCTGAGCCTTTCATGTATCGCGTTGCCAATGAGCAGGGGCTGGATATGAAACGCCTCGCCAAGGATGTTGACAGTGATGCGGTGAAGAAAATAGTGGAACAGGATATGGCAGAAGCCAGCGCTCTTGGCTTTGAAGGTACGCCTAATTTTCTCGTGAACGATTTGGTTGTGCGGGGTGCGCTGCCTGCGGATATGATGTCCTTCGCCATCGATACTGCCCTTGAGAAAGCGAAATAAGCTGCTATTTTGTTTTTGATGATGTTTGGGTCATAAAAAGGGCTTCATGTGCTTAGAGTGGCCTTTTTGTGCGAACAGGCTGGATATAAACATCCGGCCTGTTTTGTTTGTGCAGAAGGAGCTTTTTCTGGAGGGAAACAGGATTTCTTTTTTTGTTTTCTATATTGCAAAATAGATTTTTTATTTTAGCGTACAGGGCGGCGCATACCGATCAGGCGTTTTTTCCAGTATTCGGTATCCATGCTTTCGATGCGCACTTTCTTTTTTGAGCTTGGGCTGTGGATAAAGCGTCCGTTGCCGGTATAGAGGGCGGTATGGAGGCTGCCTCTCCCGATGCGAAAGACGAGGATATCGGCGGGCTGGAGTTTGCGTCGTGAGACTTTTTCGCCGAATTTTGCCTGTTCTTTGGTGGTACGGGGTACGAAGATGCCGTGTTTGGCGAATGTCCATTGGATGAGGCCGGAGCAGTCAAAGCCTGTAGTGGGTGAGGAGCCACCGTATTTGTATGGTCTGCCCAGTTGGGTGCTGGCTGTTTTAATTACTTGTTTTCCAAGTGCGCTTTTGATGGGGGCGCCGTCGTAGCGGGAGCTGCTTGCGCAGCCAGAAAGAAGGAGGAAGAGGGCGCACAAAGAAATACAGAGCCAGTGCTGGTATGGGTGTGGTAGAATGCTTTTCATAGCAGTTCCTCTGTAACGCATATACTCGAAAAAGTTCTGATATGCCAGTATTTTTGCTTCTGCATTCTTGTCGCAGCAGCCATACTTGTATTTGCAATAGCGAAGAAATAGCGAAAAAGCTTCTTTTTGGGGAGCGAAGATATTTTTGCGTGTTTTTGCGTAATGTGGTGCGGATGCGAAAGCGCAGACAGATGCGCAATGGTGTGGGTGCGTGATGCGCAAGCATCGCACATTGCGAATGGTATTGCGCACATATCACGCATAAGGTCATAAAGGAGAGCAAGGAAAGGAGAGTAACTAATGGAAAGGAGAGCAACTAAGAATGAGACATCTC
>CAMTOM010000041.1 GCA_947074125.1 uncultured Desulfovibrionaceae bacterium | reverse complement strand
GCCAGACGCTCATGATTTTCCGGACTGAATCCAGGTGCCGTCCAGCGCGCCAGTGGCAGGGCAAAGCAAAAGGCCAGCACAGTCAGCACAAGCGAGAACACAAGTGCCCATGTGAATACGGTAGAAAAAAAGCGCCAGGCATCGGCTTCATCTTCCTGAAAGCGAGACGCCAGCAAAGGAATCAGCGTAATGGAAACATAACCACCAGCTAACAGATAATTGATAATATCCGGCACCACAAAAGCGGCAAAATACATATCCGCTTCGCCGCTGGCACCAAACTGCCAGGAGATAACCTTATCGCGGACAAGTCCCATCACCCTGGAAAGCACAATACTCGCCCCCATGATGAGTTCGGCAATGCCCATCCGCTGTGAACCAGAGAAAAGTTTCATGCGATATGGCTCTCCCGTATGAAAGGAAGATTATAGAAAAAAGAACATAAAAAATGCCGGAATGCTTTCTGTCTGATGAAAATCTTCCTCAAAAAACATTCCCAGCCATGCTTCTACTTACCGCTTTCGCGCTCTTCCTGACAGGCTTTGCACAAACCAACCCCAGGCAGGGCTTCAAGGCGGCGCTGAGGAATAGGCTCGCCGCACTCACGGCAGCACGCTACTCCATTTATCCATTCCGGCCCTCCACGATCCATCAATGCCTGGGCACGACGCAAGGCGGATTCTCTGTCCAGACGCTCCAATTCGGAAGCCTGATCAAACACGTCCATGTTTTTCTCCTCAGGAAAACGACACAGGAGCAACCCCTGAGGGCTGCTCCCTGCATTTCTGCCATAAACTTGTATATTTTCATGAATTATGCTGAGAGGCGTAATTCCTTACAGCATTTCCAGCATTCATAACGGGGAAGACTATAATTCACTTTTGGAAAAATGTAAAGCCCTCACCCACAAAAGAGGGAACAAAGATGCTGCAAAGCCCGCAACTTGTCCTTCCTTTTTTCTCACAAAAACGTATTGCTTACCTTTTATTCCTGCCACTTACTTTACTGAAGTCTTTTTCAAGATATCACCCAGGATATCCACAAAACGATCAAGGTCAGTCTTTTCAATAGTTAAAGGCGGCAACAGGCGTAATGTAACGTTATGACTCAAGTTACAGATAACTCCTCGCGCCAGTAATTCTTTCCAGACAGCAGGAGCATCCACAGCAAGCTCAATACCAAGCATCAGCCCAAGCCCACGCACTTCACGAATAGCGTTTGGAACTTCTTCCTGCAAGCGAGCCAGACGTTCTTTAAGATAGGCACCAGACGCCGCCGCCCGCTCATCAAGACGATCCCGCCGCATGATTTCAATCACCCTGGCCGCTACCGCAGCCACAAGTTCGCCACCGCCAAAGGTTGTTGCATGGCTGCCTGCCTCAAACCCCTGCGATACCTCGTCTGTTGTCAGCATCGCTCCCATGGGCAGACCATTGGCCAACGCTTTTGCTGTGGTCAAAATATCAGGCTGCACACCATAATGCTGGAAAGCCCAAAACTTCCCGGTACGGCACAAGCCCGCCTGCACTTCATCCACAATAAAAAGAATGCCTTTCGTCCGACACAAGGCTTCCACTTGCTGCACATAGGTTACCGGAAGTGGCACAATACCACCTTCTCCCTGTACAACCTCTAAAAGCACAGCAGCCGTCTGCGACGTGATTGCCGCTTCCAGTGCGCCAATATTACTTGCAGGAACCTGACTGAAGCCCTCAGGGAATGGCTGGAAACCTTCCTGCAAATTCGCACGCCCCGTCGCTGCCAGCGCGCCATAAGTACGCCCATGAAAACAGCCTTCAAGCGTGATAATGTCAAAGGCTTCACGGCTTTTCACTTTTCTCATATAGCGACGCGCAAGCTTGATAGCCGCCTCATTGGCTTCTGCCCCTGAATTACAGAAAAAAGCTTTGTCAAAGTGCGCTGTCTCCAGAAGCTGTTTTGCCAAAGCAAGCTGCGCCCGCTGATAAAACAGATTGCTCACATGAAGAAGGGTACGCGCCTGCTTTTCCATAACACACGCAATCTCTTCATTGGCATGTCCCAGCGCTGTCACCGCTATACCTGCAAGCAAGTCAATATATTCCTTGCCATCGGCATCCCAGACCCGCGCTCCTTCTCCACGCACAAGAGCTAAAGGATAACGACTATACGAACGGCAAAGTAATGCCTCTTCCTCTGCTTTGATCTGCTCAAACTGCGTTGCCATTTGTTCCTCTCATTTAATGTAATCCAAACGTCATTCATAGCTACCGAACTACAATCTTCCCGTATGACCGAAGCCACCACTCCCACGCTCTGTTGCTGCAAGGCTCTCCACCATATGGATTTTCGGATACAGCACAGGCTGGAATATCAATTGTGCCATACGCTCACCACGACGCAAGACATGCGCTTCCTTTGCTGTATTCAATAAAAATACGAGAATTTCACCTGTATAGTCCGCATCAATAACACCCACACCCTGTGCGACCGTCAAGCCTTTTTTAGCTCCCAAACCACTACGTGAATACACAAAGCCTGCCATGCCAGAAACACAAGGCTGCACCGCGATACCCGAAGGCACAAGACAGCGCTCGCCTGGCTCAATAACAATGGAATCTGCATCCAGACAGGCTCGCAAATCCAGACCGGCTGAAGCTTCCGTGGCTCGACACACGCCTCCCGTATAGAGTTCAGAGGCATCAGAACGCACAAAACAAATATTCACAGTACACGTATCGTGCATAGATAATCCTTTTAGCATAACACACAGCTTTTTCTGTGACACAGCACACCAAACGCCACACATACGCCAAAGTGCCGCAAGGGGCAAGCAGCTCCCTCTTGCAAAAGCAGAAACAGACACGTAGCATGTCCGGCAAAAGGAGACTAACCACGGTGGAAAAAAATACTGTTGCTATTATTGGCGCCGGACTCGCCGGTTGTGAGTGCGCACTCACGCTCGCTCAGGGGAACATAGATGTTACACTCTTTGAACAAAAACCCACCACGATGTCTCCTGCCCACCAAAGCCCACTGCTGGCAGAACTCGTCTGCTCCAATTCGCTACGCTCCAACGAGCTTTCTTCTGGTATAGGCTTGCTTAAAGAAGAAATGCGCACATTGCACAGCACCTTCATGCGCTGTGCCGATGCCCATACCGTCCCTGCGGGAAAAGCTCTGGCGGTTGA
Source organism: uncultured Desulfovibrionaceae bacterium (assembly GCA_947074125.1). Lineage (GTDB taxonomy): Bacteria > Desulfobacterota > Desulfovibrionia > Desulfovibrionales > Desulfovibrionaceae > JAQVCS01. Next base: position 5,673 of record CAMTOM010000041.1, on the reverse strand, counting down.
TCGCGAGGCTTTTTCGCAAGCCATGACACAGGCAGTGAAAAACGAGCCGCACATACATCTTGTTTCTCAAGCCATTAGCAGTCTGGACGCACCAGAACTGGCACAGTTCAGCCATATTATTATTGCCGCCGGTCCACTGGCAACAGCACCCCTTGCCAATTCTCTGGCAGATCTCATTGGTCAGACACATCTTTATTTTTATGATGCCATTGCGCCCATTATCGCGGCAGAATCCATAGACATGAGCATCGTCTTTCAAGGCTCGCGTTATGGGCATGAGCAGGAAAATCCTGATCCAGGGGATTATCTCAACTGCCCCATGAACAAAGAAGAGTACCTCACGTTTTATAATGCCCTGATGACCGCAGAAAAAGTTCCTGCTCGCGCCTTTGAAAAAGAAATACACTTTGAGGGCTGCATGCCCATTGAAGCGCTGGCAGAACGGGGAGAACGCACACTCACCTTTGGCTCCTTAAAGCCAGTGGGCTTTATTGACCCCCGTACAGGACACCGCCCCTGGGCACTTTTGCAATTGCGTCAGGAAAACCATAATGCCACCATGTATAATCTTGTTGGCTGCCAGACAAAGCTCACCTATTCTGCACAGCAAGAGGTCTTTCGCCTCGTTCCAGGTCTGCACAATGCCACATTTATCCGCTTTGGCAGTATGCACCGCAATACCTACATCAACGCACCACAAACCCTCAATGCTGACCTGTCACTAAAAAAACAGCCCCGTATTTACCTTGCAGGACAGATTACCGGTGTAGAAGGTTATGTGGAATCGGCGGCGTGTGGTTTATGGCTTGGCCTTTTGCTCCGTGCCCGTTTTCACGGGAAGGAGCTGCCCCTGCCACCAGAAGAATCTGCCCTTGGTGCCATGCTCGCACACTTGCAACGTCCCGTAAAAAAATTCCAGCCTTCCAATGCGCATTTTGGTCTCATGCCTGAACTGGGCGAAGCCGCAAAAAAGAAAGACCGCAAAGCTCTTTTCTCACAGCGCGCCCAACGCAGCTTTGCAGCATGGCAGAAAACATATTTGCCCTGATCTGCCATTCTGCCCACTTGTCTGCCCATTTTACATCACGCAGACAACATCATCAAAAGATAACGAGCTTCATGCCATCCGCATGAAGCCCGTTCCTTTATTTCTCATGAGAGTTTAAAACAATGATACTCTATATATTGCGAGAAGAGTTAGCACCTCACGCAATTTCATAGCAACAAACTATTCTATTATTGTTGCGCGAGTGATTACCACAGGCTGCAAGGGAACATCATCATAACCCTGCACACTGCCTGTCGCCACTTTTTCAATTTTATCTACAATATCCTGCCCCTGAATGACCTTACCAAACACGGCATACCCCCAACCCTGAACAGTAGGAGCCTTATAATTCAGGAATGTATTGTCTTTTGTGTTGATGAAAAACTGTGCTGATGCCGAATGCGGATCATTGGTACGTGCCATAGCAATAGTATACTTATCATTGGGCAATCCATTGGCGGCTTCATTCTTGATAGGCGCATTGGTAATTTTCTGCTGCAAATCTTCTGTAAAACCGCCGCCCTGAATCATAAATCCACTGATAACACGATGAAATACGGTGTTGTTATAGAAACCTGATTTTACGTAATCCAGAAAATTCTTTGTTGTATTTGGCGCCTTTTCCTCATCAAGACGCAAAACAATGTCCCCCAGTGTGGTTTCAATACGTACACCTGCTGCCATTGCAGGTACCGCAAGAACACAGATCAACAAAAAAGAAAAGAGAATACGTAGTGCATACATAAACCATACTCACTCAGTTAAAAAATTTAAAAACCTGAAATACACAATTAAAGATATTTACACATGCCTGAAAATCCCTTTACAATGAGTATTGTCAGGCACATTCCTCCTATAACACAGAGCTTATTTGTGAGCAATGACACTTGCGCCAGTATTTCATCAAAAGCACGCTAAGTACCCAGCCTCATAAGAAAAAATATACTCAAGAATAAGACTTGCGTTTGCGTGATAATGTCATATATAGACGAAAGAAAGATCTCGGGCAGTATTCTGCCCAAAACCCCTTCATCGTTTCGGAGGAAATTTATGGAATCTACCCGCACCGTTTCCCGCGCGGGAACCAGTGTCGCCAGTATTTTTATGCGCCAGGTCTACTGGTGGATGACCGTTGGTCTTGGCGTTACTGCTTTTTCAGCATATTATGTGCTCAACAGCCCACAGTTGCTTCAAACCATTTTTAGCAATAGCTACATACCCATTATTCTTATTGTAGCACAACTGGGACTGGTTATTGGCCTTTCTGCTGCCATTCAAAAGATGTCCGCCATGATGGCAACAGCACTCTTTGTGCTGTACTCTGCCCTCACAGGCATTACCTTTTCCAGTATATTTCTTGTGTACACAGCCAGCTCCATCACATCTGCATTTGCGGTAACTGCGGGCACCTTTTTGGCTATGAGCATCTACGGCACTGTAACCAAACGCGATCTCACCGGCATGGGGAGTTTTCTTCTCATGGGACTGTTTGGCATTATCATTGCCATGATTGTGAATATTTTTCTGCAAAACAGCATGATGGAATTTGTCATCTGCTGTCTTGGGGTTGTTATCTTCACAGGCCTGACAGCTTATGATACTCAGAAGTTGCGCCAGTTCGGTGAAGAAGCCCCACTGGACGATGCTACAGCAGTACGCCGTGGTGTCATTCTGGGAGCACTGACCCTGTACCTTGACTTTATCAACCTTTTCCTCATGATGTTGCGCCTGCTGGGCAATCGCGACTAATCGCAGATCTCAAAACAAGACATCACTAACTACAGGGGCGAAAGATACTTATCTTTCGCCCTTACTCCATCCACGACATATGAAAAAAAAACGTCTTCCTGTACCTCAATCCAATATAAGCCACGAAGATCTTTTGCGCCTGTTTAAAGAAATGCAGCGCCCTTTGCGCCTTGATCCTCTGTTACGCGCATTGCATCTTCCACGCCGTCTCAAGAAAGAACTCGAATCACAACTCCAGCAACTGGCTACCGAAGGAAAAGTCATACGCCTCCCTGGTGGCGCGTGGAGCCTTACTGGCAGTTTGCAAAGCCTGCGGGGCACATATACGGTTACGCGCAATGGCACCGCTTTTGTCACTCCTATTCCCAATGAGAAAGGAAAAGGGAAAGGCTCTGGCATAACACAAGACATCTTTATTCCTGCATTCCACAATGAGGATGCCTGGCCTGGGGATACTGTGCATGTTCTCCTTCTCCCTGGAAGACGCGGCAAAAATCCGGAAGGCAAGATTGTTCACATTGAGGAACGAGGCCAAAAAGAGCTCCCCGTCCACGTTGTTTCCTGTCACGAATCCGGTATTTTCTGCCGCTCGGCAGACGCACGTATTGCCGCGCATTTTGAATTACCCCCCAATGCCCTTGCCACACCTCCGAAAAAAGGGGATCTCCTCCTCATTCAACCCCAAGAACGATTGGCTTCGGATCTTTGGCGGGCAAAGCTGGTCTCCAGCTTCGGTTCGGAAGAAGATATTGCCGTGCAGGAACAGCTCGTCAAACTCAATCACCGCGTACCCCAAGAATTTCCCCCTGCTGTTCTGGCAGAAGTCAGTACCTTTCCCACTGATCCTGCACCGGAAGATATGGATGAGCGTAAAGATGTACGCCATATTCCTTTTGTCACCATAGACGGAAGTGATGCACGTGATTTTGACGATGCCATCCATGTAGAAAAAACAGCACATGGCTGGTTGCTGCGCGTTGCTATTGCGGATGTGACCCACTATGTCCGCCCCCGCTCTGCCCTTGACCAGGAAGCTTTTGAGCGCGCCAACTCATGGTATTTTCCTGCTTCTGTGGAACCCATGCTTCCTGAAGCCCTTTCCAATGGCCTGTGCAGCCTCAAGCCACATGTTGATCGCCTCGTCATGCTGGCTGAAATACCTTTTTCACATAAGGGCATCCCAGGCAAAGCTTCATTCGCAAGTGCCGTTCTTCGGTCTGCCGCACGCCTCACATATAATCAGGTTAAATACCTTTTTCAGGAAGATGCTGTCGAAGAGCACAAGGCATTTGCCGAAAATCCACAGCATGTGGAAATCCTCGATATGCTGCACACGGCACAGGAGCTTGCCCAAACACTGACACAAGTTCGGAACGCACGCGGCAGCCTTGATTTTGAGCTTCCCGAAGCAGAATACCATTGGGATACGCATGGACATATTCAGGAAATTGTCCATCGCGAACGCCATTTCGCACACCGCCTTATTGAAGAATGTATGATTGCCGCCAATGAAGCGGTTGCCCGTTTTCTTGAAGAAAAAGGAGAGCCCTTTCTCTTTCGTGTACACCCACAGCCAGAGGCAGATCGCCTGGAGAGCCTGTTTCGCACACTGAAGAGTCTTGCTTTCCTGCCTAAAATGCCTGCAAGCCCATCTGCCAACATCCTGCAACATATTCTGCGAGATGCGCATGGTACACCTCAAGAATATCTCATAGGACGCCTGATACTGCGCACCATGCCACAAGCGCGTTACCAGCCAGACAATGAAGGGCATTTTGGTCTGGGATCAACATCGTACTGCCACTTTACCTCCCCTATACGCCGCTACGCAGATATTATTGTCCATCGCGCACTCAAAAGCGCCCTTGGGCTTCACAAAGGGAATGGACTCGCCCATCACAAACTGATCCGTACTGGCGACCAGCTCAATCGCCGCGAGCGTGCTGCCATGGAAGCAGAACGTGAAATTGCCCGCCGGCTTGCCTGCCTTCTGCTCTCACAGCGTGTGGGAGAGTCTTTTTCAGGGACGATTTGCAGTGTGAATGATTTCGGTCTCTTTGTGGAGCTTGAGGCCATGCCTGTAGAAGGCTTTATTCGTGTGGCGGATCTTGGTGATGACTATTTTGAATACGACCCTGAACGGCAAGAACTGATCGGCATACGAACAGGACGCCGCTATCACTTGGGACAACATCTTCAGGTACGCCTCATGGAAGTGCATAGTGGCAGGCTGGAAATACGTTTTGCCCTGTCAGGTGTTCGCCCTGTCTCTTCCAATCGAAGGAAAGCCATGCCACCGCGAAACAAAAAAGAAAAAGAAGGGAAAAAAACGAATAAAAAAATAACACGAAAAAGCGGCAAGAAAAAATCTCTCTCCGCATAAAATATAACACCATACATCACCCTTACAAAAAAGCGCCTGCCCCATCCAATATACTGGAACGAGGCAGGCGCTGTTCTTATGCGTACAGCAAAAAATACTATTCAATATTGTTTTGTGGCATTCCCACTACATCTTTTAACAATGCATTCGCAAAACCACTTAAACCAACCATCACATAGGGCAAAAAAAGTGTCACCACAATCACAGTCAGGGGAAGCATCAAGACAAGACCCGTTTTACCCAAAAACAAACAGAGTACCGCAATCGCCATTACGCTGAAAATAGTGGGAAGCAATAATATCACAGTCTGGCAGATCAAAGGCCAGACATGCCCGCGCATATGATGAAACGATGCCTTGATAAGCACAAAAGCATCTGAAGAGTACCCTTCCACAAAGAGAAAAAATACAAGAAAAGAACGAAGCACACACCACAAGGGTATCCTTCTGTTTGAATCCAATCGATATAATCAGAGTAGGTCATATCATCGCCA
>CAMTOM010000040.1 GCA_947074125.1 uncultured Desulfovibrionaceae bacterium | reverse complement strand
AGGCAAACCAGCGCAAGAAGTCCGAAGAACAGAAAAGCCAATGACAGCTTGCAAGCGTCCACAACAGTCGTTCGCATGTCGAACTGGCGCCAGGAAAGCCTTGCCATTCACCGTGGCTATACAACAGATCCACTCAGACACTCCTGTGCTGTCCCCATATATCGCACCACAGCCTATACGTTTGAGAATACAGAACATGCCGCGCGCCTTTTTGCTCTCGAAGAGGAAGGAAATATCTATACTCGCCTCGGCAACCCCACACAGGCTGTACTAGAAGAACGCATGCGCCTTTTGGAAGGAGGCAGCGGCAGTGTGGCCTTCGCTTCAGGTACTTCTGCCATCTTTTCAGCAGTCGCCAATATCGCCGCCCAAAATGATTCCATTATCACGGCCAGCAATCTGTACGGCGGCACATATACCATGTTTGACGCCATCCTGCCCCAGTTTGGCATTCAATGTCATATGACAGACATCAATGACTTTGATGCGGTGCGCAAACATATGGGGGCATCAACAAAAGCAATTTACGTTGAGGCCATCGGCAATCCGGGGCTGGATGTGGCTGATATCGAACAGTATGCCCGCCTGGCGCATGAGTATCATATTCCTTTGATCGTCGACGCAACCTTTACCACTCCCTGCCTCCTGCGCCCTCTGGATTATGGTGCGGATGTTGTCGTTCATTCCCTGAGCAAGTGGTTGGGCGGTCATGGTACGGGCATTGGCGGTATTGTGGTTTCAGGAGGACGTTTTGACTGGAGTGACCAGCGATTTTCCCTCTATGCCCTTCCAGATAAAAGCTATCATTATCTGCGCTGGGGACATGATCTGCCAGCAAATGCTGATCCTTTCCTCTTGCGTCTGCGCACTGTTCCGCTACGCAATCTCGGTGCCTGTATCACACCAGATAATGCATGGTTCTTTCTTCAAGGACTGGAAACGCTTTCCTTGCGAATGGAACGTCACTGCAGCAATGCGCTCGCTGTAGCGCAGTACCTTGCAGCACACCACGCTGTGGACTGGATACGCTATCCAGGTCTGCCCCATGACCCTTCATACAACATCGCACAAAAATATTTTACTTCAGGTTATGGAGGCATGGTTGTTTTCGGCATTAGCGGCGGTAAAAAAGCTGGCGAAAAATTTGTTAATGCCCTATCCTTATTCTTGCATTTAGCCAACGTAGGAGACGCTAAAAGCCTTGTAATACATCCTGGCAGCACAACACATTCTCAACTGACTGATGCACAGCAACGCGCTGCCGGTCTGAAACCAGAGCTGATACGTCTTTCTATAGGCATTGAACATATTGATGATATTCTCACTGACCTTGCTCAGGCATTGCCATAAACCCGTTTTGAGGGAGATATGCGTTTTTCCACAAGAACACGCTATGGGCTCCGCTTTTTGCTCAGGCTGACCGCGCAGCCAGAAGGTACTCTTCTACAGCTTTCACAGGTAGCTCAGGAAGAACACATTTCTTCGGGCTATTTGGAACAGATTGTGCGCGTATTGAAACCACTTGGCATCTTGCGGGCAGCTCGCGGTGCAGGCGGTGGCTATGCTCTAGCCAAACCGCCAGAAGAAATTACTTTGGAAGAAATATTTTTGTATCTTGAAGGAGGCATCTCGCCTGTATCCTGCCTGGAAGGCAAATTTTGCAGTCGTGAAGATCAATGTTCCACGAGGACATTTTGGCTGGCTCTTGATGAGCATGTTCGCCTGTATTTACGTACGCTCACCCTTAAAGACATTGCCGAATTCAATGCGGCATGCCGCGATAATAGCGGAGGAAATGATAATGTGGAATTACAGTGAGAAAGTTCATGAGCATTTTCTGGCTCCTCATAATGCCGGTTCCCTTGCCGATGCCAATGCCATCGGTGAAGTAGGAAGCCTCGCATGTGGCGATGCTCTTAAACTCTATCTAAAAATATCTGCCAATGGCATTATTGAAAATGCTGGCTTTGAAACTTTCGGCTGTGCCAGCGCCATTGCCTCCAGCTCTGTGCTCACAGATATGGTAAAAGGCAAACATGTAGATGAAGCCCTGAAAATCTCAAATAAAGATATTGCTACCGCCCTCGGTGGTCTGCCCAAAGAAAAAATGCACTGCTCAGTAATGGGACAGGAAGCTCTTGAGGCAGCTATCCGTAACTGGCGCGGTGAGCCTGCTGTGCCTCATGCCCATGAAGAAGGTGCGCTTGTCTGTAAATGTTTTGGTATCACAGATGCACAGATTATACGCGCCATACGGGAAAATGGATTAAAAACTGTTGAGGAAATCACACAATATACCAAGGCTGGTGGTGGTTGTGGCGACTGTCATGATGCTATTGCCGAACTTCTTGCACAAGAGCTGGGCAAGAAAAACCTCGCAGAGATCAAGCTTGCTCCCCCAAAGCGTCTGACCAATGTGCAGCGCATGCAGCTTGTCATGAAAACTATTGAAGATGAAATCCGCCCGCGCCTCATTCAGGATGGCGGCGATATCGAACTTATTGATGTGGATGGCCCCCGCGTGGTTGTTGCCCTGCGCGGACGATGCGCCCAGTGCCGTTCCAGTCAGGTTACCCTGAAAGAACTTGTGGAAAAACTGCTACGCGACCATGTCTCTGATGATGTTATTGTGGAGGAAGCCTAAATGCGTACCGTCTATCTGGATAACAATGCCACTTCGGCCATAGCTCCAGAAGTATTGGAAGCAATGCTTCCCTACCTTTCTGACCTGTACGGCAACCCTTCCAGTATGCATACTTTCGGCGGGCAGGTTGGTCATGCGGTAGAAAAAGCACGTGGGGAAGTGGCCTCACTCCTGGGGGCTGATGCCTCAGAAATCCTTTTCACATCCTGCGGCTCTGAAAGCAACAATACCGTTCTTGCCTCGGCACTCAGCAGCCGTCCAGAGAAAAAACACATTATCACAACGCGGGTCGAACATCCGGCGATATTGGCACCCTGCCAGTACTACGAGCGTCAGGGATACCGCGTCACCTACCTTGCCGTAGATGCCAGGGGACGTCTTAATCTTGATGAATACGCTGCGGCTCTTTCTGAAGACACCGCAGTTGTTTCCATCATGTTTGCCAATAATGAAGTGGGCAATATTTTTCCCATTGCTGATATGGTTTCCATGGCAAAAGAAAAAGGCATCCTCTTCCATACCGATGCCGTACAGGCGGTTGGAAAAATTCCCATTGATCTGAAAACGCTTCCTGTCGACTTTCTCTCCCTGTCAGGACACAAACTCCATGCCCCCAAAGGGATAGGCGTTCTCTATATTCGCAAGGGCACACGTTTTCGCCCCCATCTGCGTGGAGGACATCAAGAACGCGGCAGACGCGCCGGTACAGAAAATGTTCCCTATATCATTGGTATGGGCAAGGCTGCGGTATTGGCAGGGCAAAATATCCAACAGGAACGCACTGTTGTCGCAGCACTCCGCGATCGCCTGGAAACAGAACTCCTCCAGCGCATCCCTGACACCATTGTGAATGGCGATACGGAAAACAGACTCCCTAACACTTCAAGTATTGCTTTTAAGAATGTGGAAGGAGAAGCCATTCTGCTCATGCTGGATCGTCTTGGCATCTGTGCGAGTTCTGGTTCTGCCTGTACCTCCGGCAGCCTGGAACCCTCTCATGTGCTGCGCGCTATGGGTGTTCCTTTTAACTACGCACACGGATCCATACGTCTTTCACTTTCCCGCTATACCACAGCAGAGGAAATTGATTACGTTATTCAGGAGTTCCCTCCTGTCATTGAGCGCCTCCGTGCCCTGTCTCCTTTTAAATGATACAAATTCTCTGTAAGCCCTGGGGAATCCCCAGGGCATATCTGGGTGTGGGAAGACAACTGCACCCTTTTGTTATATAATACGCACCTGAAAAACACGCCACATCGCATACATGCTCAAACATGTGCAGACGACTTTTGGCAAACCCTCTCGGATATTATGGAAAAACTCCTCTCACAACTCCCCAGACCAAGCCGCTATCTTGGTATTGAAGAAGGCGCAGTACATAAAGACCCTGCTCTTGTTTCCCTGCGTATTGCACTGGCTTTTCCCGACACCTACGATGTCGGCATGTCCTATCTTGGACAGAAAATTATTTACTCCATTATCAATGATAATGAACGCTGGTGGGCAGAACGGGTCATGACACCAGAAAAAGAAGCCGGAGATATACTGCGCGCTCATAATGCCCCTCTCGCCACACTTGAATCATTCACCCCTCTTGCCGCCATGCACTGTATTGGCTTTTCCATTACCCATGAGCTGTGCTATACCAATGTTCTCTATATGCTGGATCTTGCCGGCATTCCCCTGCGCGCCACAGATCGGGGAGACAGCCTTGAGCAATGGCCACTGATTCTTCTTGGAGGCGGCGCATTATTGAGTGCAGAACCACTGGCTCCCTTTGCAGATCTTATGTTGCTGGGAGATGGTGAGGAAGCGCTGCCTGAGCTTTTGGAGCTTCTGGAAACAGCCCGCTCCCGCAAAGTCTCCAAACAAGAATTTCTACAGCAAGCCAGCCGCATCACAGGTATCTATGTTCCTTCATTTTTTGCCGAAGACGCACAAGCCTGCCTGCACGCTCTTTCACCGGACTATACTTCTGTTCAGCGTCGTGTCGCGGCCAATCTTGACAGCGTCTCCTATCCTATTAAACAGGTAGTTCCCATTGGCGCGGTACATAACCGTCTGGCACTTGAAATCGCCAAAGGCTGCACACGAGGCTGTCGTTTCTGCCATGCTGGCATGGTTTACAGACCAGTACGCGAGCGCAGCCTGGACAATCTGGAACACCTCCTCCATGAATGCCTTGAGCATACAGGTTTTGATGAGGTCTCTTTTCTCTCATTAAGTACTGGTGATTTTTCAGCTCTCAAAACACTTTGTAATGCCACTCTTGACCAGTGCGCCCGAGAACAGGTTGCCCTTTCACTCCCTTCACTGCGCGTAGGCTCCATAGATGATGAAATCATAGGCAAAATGGCAGGTATTCGCCGCACAGGCGCGACACTTGCGCCAGAAGCGGGCAGCCAGCGTCTTCGCGATGTCATCAATAAGGGTATTACGGAAGAAGAACTTATTTTGCATGTACAAAAACTGCTGGAACATGGCTGGCAGCAAGTCAAACTCTATTTTATGATTGGTTTGCCTACCGAAACAGATGCCGACCTTGAAGCCATTACCGAGCTGTGCTGCAAAGTACGTGATGCTGCAGGACCTGGAGGCCCGCGTCTGATGGTCACAGCCGCCCTCTCCCCTTTTGTGCCTAAACCATTCACTCCATTCCAGTGGGTTGCCCAAATCCCGCTTAAGGAAATCGAACGCCGCATTCAACTGGTTCGGCAGAGCATGAAAGGAAAAAAATGTCTCCAGATGCGCTGGCATGAACCCAGTGTGAGCTACCTTGAAGGCATTCTTTCCAGAGGCGACAGAAGGCTGGCTGATGTTGTGGAAAAAGCCTACCACAAAGGAGCACTTTTCTGTAGCTGGATGGATCACTTCACCTTAACCCCCTGGCTGGAAGCTTTGGAAGAATGTGGTTTGGAGCCTGAAAAATTTACAGGAGAACGCCCTCTGGACGCAGTACTGCCCTGGGCACACCTGAAAACAGGCGTCAGTGACGACTTTCTCAAAAAGGAATGGGAACGCGCACTTCAGGAAAAAACAACTGCGGATTGCCGCTATCATGTCTGTCGCAACTGTGGTGTTTGCGATCGTGCGGACATCCCTTCCCTTTTACGGGAAAACAACCTTCCCCCACTGACCAACAAGCTTAACCTTCCCCAGCGAGACCAGAATGCGCACCAACCACGCCGCGATGAACAGGGGCGCATCTTCTATCCCAGAACCAAAAAAGAGCCTCCACGCATTGATCCGGCCTTAACGGTCAAAGCAGGGCATTTTCGTATCTGGCACACCAAGGAAGAGAAGAGCCGCTATCTCAGCCAACTGGAACTCCAGGCTCTTCTGGAACGTGCCATGCGTCGGGCCTCACTGCCTTTAGCATTTTCACAAGGTTTTCACCCTCTCCCTCTTCTCTCATTTGGCAGAGCATTGCCCGTTGGTGTTTCCAGCCGCGCGGAATGGTTCAGTATTACCTTGAGAACACCTCTCACAGCTCTTGATATCCGCGAAAAACTTTCACAGCGCCTTCCAGCAGGTATGCGTATTGTGGATGTCGTTCCCGTAGAAAATAACATGCGTACCCGCCAGTCTCTGAGAGAAGACTTTGATTTCCGCCTCCTCTCAGAGGATGCGCACAGGCAAGAAGTCTTCCGCCAGCAATGGGAACACTTCCTGCATTTACAGGAACGTGTCTGGACACATGTCACCAAAAAAGGTGAACGCCAGATGGACATCCGCCCTTTCTTTTCAAATATATCAATTCATGAAAGTAATGTAACTTTTACGGCAGATTGGGAAGAACGCTATATTTCTCCCCTTGCTCTCTCTTTCGCCGTTCTCGGCGAAGCTCCCTCTGCACACTATGAACTCATAAAAACAGCACAACACTTCTAGTAAGTGTCAGTAAACATATCCTGCCATACTCTAAAATACATTCAAAATAACAACAACTTACAGAATACAATAAAGAAAGGCTCGCGTGCAGGAGCCTTTCTTTGTTATTGCTATTCATATAACCCCCATGTCAAAGCTTTTCATTGACAGTTGTGAAATAAATTACTAATAATACGACTCATTACTCTGATACCGCTTTTTTATCGCATTTGCAGTCATATTTTTACCATTTCTAGGGAGATGATATGGGAAAGAACACATTCTGCACAGCCACTTTGGCTCTGGCAGCACTACTTGGCAGCGCGGCAATGAACGCGCCTGCTGTGATGGCAGCACAGGAAAAACCCTCAATGGAGAAGTTTGCTGCTGTTTCTGGTATTGTCGGGGAAAAGTGCATGCCCTGCCACTCCAAGGGCTATGATCTTCCTTTTTACTCAAAGATCCCTGGTATCAAAGACATTATTGAAAAAGACTATCGTGATGGCCTGCGCGCCCTTGATTTGAAAACCGAACTTGTAGAACGCAAAGATGCTCCTGTCAGTGAAGTCACACTGGCAAAAATGGAATGGGTCACCGAAAATAAAACCATGCCCCCAGCAAAATTCACTGCTGTACACTGGGGCAGTCGTATGAGTGATGTCGATCATAAGGCAGTTCTTGACTGGGTAGCAACGACACGCGCCAAACTCTACGCCACAAATGCTGCTCCAAAACGAGCCAATGAACCCATACAGCCCATACAGCCTCTTCCTCAGGAATCTCCCGCAAAAGTAGCTCTGGGAGAAAAGCTGTATAACGACAAACGCCTTTCCGGTGACAATACTGTCGCCTGTGTCACATGCCACCAGCTTGATCAGGGCGGCATTGATAACTTGCGTTACTCAGAAGGCATCAAAAAACAAGTGGGGGGCATCAATGCGCCTACTGTTTTCAATGCCGCTTTCAATGTACGTCAATTCTGGAATGGTCGCGCTGCCGATCTACAAGAACAGGCAGGTGGCCCTCCATTCAATCCCATTGAGATGGGCAGCAAAGACTGGAATGAAGTCATCGCAAAGCTCAAAGAAGATAAGGAACTGACTGAAGCATTCACAGCCGTGTATGCTGACGGCTGGAGTGGCAAAAACATCACCGATGCCATTGCCGCTTTTGAGCGCACTCTTGTTACCCCTGATAGCCGTTTTGACCTTTGGCTGAAAGGCGATGATAAGGCATTGACGGAACAGGAGCTTCGCGGTTATAATCTCTTTAAGGCATACCGCTGTGCTTCCTGCCACACAGGCAAAGCAGTCGGTGGTCAATCCTTTGAATACGTTGATCTTAAAGGCCCCTATTTCGCAGATCGTGCGAAGAATCCCAATGACAAGCCCTCTGATGAAGATCTGGGACTTATGGGATTCACTAAAAATCCTGACGACAAGCACCGCTTTAAGGTACCTACACTACGGAATGTCGAACTGACAGCTCCCTATATGCATGATGGTCTGGCACTCACACTGGATGAAACCATTGACATTATGGGGAAATACCTTTCCGGCATGAATGTTCCGCCTAAAGACAGAGAAGACATCACTGCCTTCCTGCGCACCTTAACGGGTAAATATAAAGGCGAGCCAGTCAAGGGCTCTGTTGTCAAAAAGTAATCTGAACTCCCCCGACAGGGAAGACGGCATATCCGCAGTCGTTCAATGGAACATGCATGGCAGAATATAAAACAGATCGTTCACTGGACGTTACGCTCACAGTTCCAACCATTCTGACTGCAACTTTTGTTCTTCTTCTCTGTTGGGGGCTTGTTTTTATCTTCGGTGTTATTTCAGGCAGGGATTCCGCATCATCCCTCATAGCCTCAAACACGCCCCCCGTATCACCTTCCACATCCACAAAAAAGAATGCCAAGGGCAGCACAAGCGCCAAAGGCAAAGAAGCGGCTTCTGACACCGCAATTATTGCTCCAACAGATCTGGGCTATTCCAAAAATCTGAAACAAAAAGGCAGCCAGCCACTGCCACCACCAGACGCTCCTGTCGCCATTCTCTATCCCCCCCCTCAAAAAGAGACTGCCTCACAACAAAAGACCTCCACCCCTTCTGAGGCGGATGCTCAGAATGTGATGGAGGAAGATGACATGATTTTTGTGCGGCATACAGATGATTCTGATGCGGCTCGCTATGACTCTACCTACCAGCTTGCCTCTTTTCGAGACAAAGACCGTACCCACCCAGCAAATTTGCGCAAGAAACTAGATCGGATTAGCACACGCCTGCACTCCACTCACATTCAGAAATCTCGTATGCTGTCTTCTCCTTGAAAAACAACTGACTCAACACCA
>CAMTOM010000039.1 GCA_947074125.1 uncultured Desulfovibrionaceae bacterium | reverse complement strand
AGGAAAAAAAGAAAATTTCAATCAACTATAAACTCAAAAAAGCGAAAAAAAAAGAGGGAAAAATGTTCCCTCCATACAGCGTTTTGCACTCGCTTCAATCAGCGTGCAAGCAACGAACGGAAGCGATCAAAGAGATAGCAGCCACAAGGGCGGGCCATCAGAGGCTCAGGGGTATAATGCACAAAAGACAGGGGTAACAGGGCATGTGTCAAACCGACCAGAGTGCCATAATGTGGATTCACACTTGTTGTCTGTAACTCAGGAACATCATCACGAATAACACAAAAACCGTGGTTTTGTGAAGATATTTCAATGCGACCAGTGGTCAGGTCTTTCACCGGATGATTGCAACCATGGTGGCCGAATTTCAGCTATATCGTGCTCCCCCCTACGGGATGGCCAAGCAACTGGTGCCCCAGACAAATGCCCGCCACAGGGAATGCCGCAATAAGCTCACGAATAATCCCCACTTCTTTATGCAATGCCGCAGGGTCTCCAGGGCCATTGGAAAGAAATACAGCCTTCGCACCAGATGCGTTAACTGCGGCAGCAGAAAAATCAGGTGGTACTGCCAAAATTTCAAAACCTGCCTGCGTCAGCAAGCGCAAAATATTCCATTTAATCCCATAATCATACACCACCAAAGGCAAACCAGTTCCCTGCCAGTTATGCTTGCCATCAGAAGCAAGAGATACCTTTTTAGGTGCCATTCCATCCCAAATATAAGGTTCTTTGGGGGCGACTTTGGCTACAAGGTTCTGCCCCTCCATTGAGGGAAGTGCTTTTGCGCGGGCAACAAGCGTTGTCACATCCATTTCACCTGTGGAAATAACAGCGCGCATGGCTCCATGCAAACGCAGATGTCGCGTTAACGCTCTGGTATCAAGCCCTTCCATGCCTGGCACAGCCTGCTCCATGAGAAAATCAGGGAGGGAACAATAAGAACGCCAGTTTGAAGGACGCTTGCAGCACTCTTTAACAAGCAAGGCTGACAAATGAGCTTTGGAAGACTCCATATCTTCGCGGGTAATTCCATAATTACCGATAAGCGGATAGGTCATGCACACCATTTGCCCGCAATAGGAAGGGTCAGTAATGACTTCCTGATAGCCTGTCATACCTGTATTAAAAATCACCTCACCGCCGCCTTCAAAAGCGCCAGTAAAAGATTTGCCATGCAGCGTAAAACCGTCTTCGAGAACAAGTATCGCTTTCATCGGATCACCCTTATACGCCCTGTGCGCCCTGATGCGCATAATATTCCTGAAGACTCTTCACATGAATACCTTCGGCACGATATGCGCCAATGGCTCGCGCTGCGGCACGTGCTCCCGCAAGTGTTGTGAAGTATGGCACTCCATAGGTCAGAGTAGCACGGCGGATAGCTCTGGAATCCTGTGCTGTCCGCTTACCAGAAGCGGTATTGATCACAAGGGCAACTTCTCCATTTTTCAGAAGATCCACAATATTGGGACGTCCCTCATAGACTTTGAATACTGTTTCCACATCCAGACCCTTTTCCCGCAACATCTTCGCCGTACCTGATGTGGCAATGAGGGTGAATCCCAAACGTGCATATTTTCGTGCGACTTCTTCCAAAAGAGGTTTGTCGCGGTCATTCACTGAAATAAAGACTTTGCCATTCTGTGGCAAGCGCTGTCCGGCGGCGAGCTGGCTTTTCATGAATGCATCTTCAAAAGTTGCGCCCATTCCCATCACTTCACCTGTGGAGTGCATCTCCGGCCCCAGTACAATATCAACACCAGGGAAACGATTAAATGGCAGTACGGCCTCTTTTACACAGAAAAAGCCACCGCAACGCATGCTCCACGGATCCAGTTCTTCCAGAGTTTTCCCAAGCATGACCTGTGTCGCCAGATAGGGCAAGGGAACACCCGTGGCTTTGGAAACAAAAGGCGCTGTACGCGATGCACGCGGATTGACTTCAAGAATGAAAATATCATCACCCTTGATAGCAAACTGGATATTCATCAAACCGACAACGCGTAACTCTCTGGCCAGCGCCTCAGTCTGGTCTGCAATCTGTGCCACCGTATCATAGGAAAGGGAGAAAGAAGGAAGCACACAAGCCGAATCACCGGAGTGAATGCCCGCCTCTTCAATATGTTCCATAATACCGGCAACATAGACTTCCCTGCCATCAGACAGAGCATCCACATCCACTTCTGTTGCCTGCTCAAGGAACTTGTCGATCAGGATGGGGTGTTCCAGTTTTTCAGGAACCTGCTCTGTAAAATATTCATTGAGCTGTTCATCATCATACACCACAGCCATCGCACGCCCGCCCAACACATAACTGGGGCGCACCACAACGGGATAAGTGATCGTTCCGGCAATGCGCAATGCTTCCTCGCGGCTCATTGCCGTACCATTGGGAGGCTGACGCAAGCCAAGCTTCTCGATCAAAGCCTGGAAGCGCTCACGGTCTTCAGCGCGGTCAATAGCATCTGGCGATGTTCCCAGAATGGGAACACCAGCGCGCATGAGCGGTACCGCCAAATTGAGAGGCGTCTGCCCGCCAAACTGGACAATCACACCATCAGGCTGCTCTTTTTCCACAATATTCATAACATCTTCAAAGGTGAGTGGCTCAAAATAAAGACGGTCTGAAGTATCATAGTCTGTTGAGACAGTCTCAGGATTTGAATTGATCATAATGGCGGTCACGCCTTCATCCTTCAAGGCGAAGGAGGCATGACAGCAGCAATAGTCAAACTCAATCCCCTGCCCGATGCGATTGGGGCCTCCCCCCAGAATGATGACTTTTTTACCCGCAACATGTGCAAGCTCGTCACCTGTTTCATAGGTAGAATAAAAATATGGTGTGTAGGCCTCAAATTCAGCAGCACATGTATCAACAAGATAATAGACAGGCTGAATATTCATATCACAACGCAAACGGCGAATATCTGATTCTGGACGCTTCCACATTTCTGCGAGCTGACGATCAGAGAAGCCGTATTCCTTGGCAGCGCGCAGTACTTCTGCAAGCTCAGGGTTCGCCGCTGTCATGTCATTTTCAAGACCAAAGTTCTGGATATGCTGCTCCATATCCACAATCTCTTTCACCTGACGGATAAACCAGGGATCATATGCGGATACTTCGTAAATTTCTTCTTCATCAATGCCCAGCAGCAAGGCCTGACGCAAGGCGAAGAGACGACGGGAATTGGGAATGCGCAAAGAACGAATAAGCTCTTCGCGGTCTGGAAGTGCCTTGCGGAAATCAAAGCCCAGTCCAGAAGCTCCAATTTCCATGGAGCGCAGACCTTTTTGGAGTGCTTCCTTAAAGGTACGCCCAATACTCATGGCCTCACCAACACTCTTCATGGTGGTGGTCAGCTCATCCTGGGCGCCCGGGAATTTTTCAAAAGTAAAACGCGGAATTTTAACAACACAATAGTCAATGGCAGGCTCAAATGAAGCTGCTGTTTCTCGTGTTATGTCGTTTCGCAGTTCATCTAGTGTATAGCCTACAGCCAGTTTTGCGGCTATTTTGGCTATGGGAAAGCCGGTGGCTTTGGAGGCCAGCGCTGACGAACGGGAGACACGCGGATTCATTTCAATCACAACCAGCTCACCATTGGCAGGATTCAGGGCAAACTGCACATTCGAGCCACCTGTTTCCACACCAATCTCACGCATAACAGCAATGGAAGCATCACGAATTTGCTGATATTCCACATCTGTCAGTGTCTGCATTGGCGCAACCGTAACAGAGTCTCCCGTATGCACACCCATGGCGTCCATATTTTCGATAGCACAGACAATCACGCAGTTATCTTTTTTATCCCGCATGACTTCCATTTCTATTTCTTTCCAGCCTAGAACAGACTGTTCAATCATTACTTCAGACGTGGGACTTGCCGCCAAACCACGTCCGGCAACAAGTTCCAGATCTTCCATATTGTACGCCACACCACCGCCAGTACCACCAAGCGTAAATGCCGGACGCACAATCAAGGGGAAAGGAAGCTCACTTCCCAAGCGACGTACATCGTCCAGAGTGCGGGCAATGCCACTGGCCGGAACTTTCAGCCCAATATTTTCCATGGCCTGCCGAAAAAGCTGACGACTCTCAGCCTTTTCAATAACAGCCGCATTTGCGCCAATAAGCTCTGCACCACACTCGTCAATCACACCAGACTGTGCAAGCTGCAAGGCAACATTGAGCGCTGTCTGCCCTCCGAGAGTCGGCAGTACCGCACACGGACGCTCTTTACGTAAGATGGCAGCAATAGTATCATGTTCTATTGGCTCTACATAAGTGGCATCTGCCAGGTGAGGGTCTGTCATAATGGTAGCGGGATTAGAGTTCACCAGCACCACTTCATATCCCTCTTCTTTCAGGGCTTTCACTGCCTGGGAACCCGAATAATCAAATTCGCATCCCTGTCCAATAATGATAGGGCCTGCTCCAATAACAAGAATGCGCTTTAGGTCAGTACGTTTCGGCATGAGCGTCGTTTGGGTATGTAGAGTGTTGACAATAAAGAGTCCTTTAAAACCTGTTTATCCTATACACAGGCTCCATGCACGTCAAGAGACTTGCGACAAATCAAACTTTAGGCAATACTTGATGCCCATTCACTATTGAAACGAGGCTTGTATGCAAAAAATCAATAAAGTTGTGCTTGCCTATTCCGGCGGTCTGGATACTTCTGTCATCCTCAAGTGGCTTATTACCACGTATAACTGCGAAGTTATCACCATGACAGCAGACCTTGGGCAACCAGAAGACCTTTCCGGTGTCGAAGAGAAAGCACTCAAAACTGGGGCTTCCAAAGCCTACATCATGGATTTGCGCGAAGAATTCGCCAAAGATTTTGTTTTCCCCATGCTGCGTGGCGGCGCTATCTACGAAGGACGCTATTTGCTGGGCACCTCCGTTGCACGTCCTCTTATTGCCAAAACCCTTGTAGAAATCGCCCGCAAAGAAAATGCGGACGCCATCGCTCACGGCGCTACTGGCAAAGGCAATGATCAGGTGCGTTTTGAATTTGCTGTGAACGCTCTGGCTCCGGATCTTAAGGTTATCGCCCCCTGGCGCGAATGGGATCTTATGTCCCGTACGGCTTTGAATGCTTTTGCTGAACAGCATGGCATTCCCATCTCATCAGCCCAGAAGCGCTACAGTATTGACTCCAATATGCTGCACACAAGCTTTGAGGGGAGCGAGCTGGAAGACCCTGGCTGTGAACCTCATGAATCCTGCCATCTGGTATGCACTCCCATAGAACAGGCTCCTGATACGCCAGAATATGTTTCCATCGACTTTGAACATGGCGACCCTTGCGGCATCAATGGTCAGAAGGCCTCACCTGCTGCCGTACTTCAGGAACTGAATGTTATGGGTGCGCGGCATGGTATTGGACGCCTGGATATGGTCGAAAACCGCTTTGTTGGCATGAAAAGCCGTGGCGTGTATGAAACTCCTGGCGGTACCATCATCCACCAGGCTCATCGCGACCTTGAAGGTATCTGCCTTGACCGTGAAGTTGTTGCCGTACGTGACATGCTTGTCCCACGCTATGCCAGCGCCATCTATAATGGCTTTTGGTTTTCACCGGAACGCGAGGCCATGCAGGCTTTTATGGACAAGGCACAGGAGACGGTCACAGGAAGCGTACGTGTAAAACTGTATAAGGGAGGCGTCTGGCCTGTTGGACGCGAATCTCCCAACACCCTTTTCTGTCATGACCTTGCGACTTTTGAAGAATGTGCGACATATGACCATAAAGATGCTGCGGGCTTTATCCGCCTGAATGGTTTACGCCTGCGCACACACGCGGCCATGAAACGACGGAAGTAATAAAAACACCTGGGGGGCGCTGCCCCCCATGCAATACTATACAGTGGATCATCTGCCACATGTTTTCAAGTATCACACTTTGCAAACATGCACTCCTAACAACCTTTGGCCCGACGAATGCTTATGAAAAACACATCCTGGGGGGGGCGTTTTAACCAGGGCCCCGAAGAAACTGTTGCCGCGTACACCGAATCAGAATCATTTGATCGTGCCCTCTATCTTCATGACATCAGAGGCTCTCAGGCACATGCGCGTATGCTTGCCAGACAGGGCATCATCGCCGCCGGAGAAGCGGAAACTCTGGTTCAGGGACTTGAAAAGGTCAAAGAAGAAATTGAATCCGGCAACTTTGTCTGGCAAGCCTCACTTGAAGATGTTCATATGAACATCGAATCCCGCCTTACCGCACTGGTGGGCAATGTGGGGAAAAAACTCCATACCGGACGCAGTCGCAATGATCAGGTCTGTCTCTCTTTTCGTCTCTTTGTCTCTGACCACCTGCGTCAGTGGCAGACACTGACCGTCCGCCTTGTCAACGCTTTTTTACAGCGCGCTGTTGAACACCAGGGTGCCATTCTGCCTGGCTGCACTCATCTGCAACCAGCCCAGCCCATCAGCCTTGCCCATCACCTGCTCGCCTATGCCTGGATGCTCAAACGTGATGTTGAACGCATGGAAGACTGTGAGAAGCGTGTCCGCATCTCCCCTCTTGGTGCTGCGGCACTGGCGGGCACGACCTATCCTCTTGACCCGCAAAGTGTTGCGCGTGACCTGGGCATGAATGGTGTCTTCAGCAATTCCATGGACGCTGTTGCCGATCGCGACTTTCTCGCAGAAACACTCTTTTGCGCTTCCTGTACCATGATGCATCTTTCCCGCTTCTGCGAAGAAATCATCCTGTGGGCCAATCCGGCTTTCGGCTTTGTTTTGCTTCCAGATGGCTATGCCACCGGTTCTTCCATTATGCCGCAGAAAAAAAATCCTGATGTTGCCGAGCTTATGCGTGGCAAGGTGGGAAGAGTTTATGGCGACCTCATTACCCTGCTCACAACACTCAAAGGCTTGCCACTCGCCTATAATCGCGACCTTCAGGAAGACAAGGAACCCTTCCTTGATACCGATGCCACACTGAGCGCCTCCCTTCAGGTTATGGAAGGCATGGTCAGCGCTCTGACATTCAACACAGAACGTATGCGGGCAGCCTGTAAATCTGGCTTCCTGAATGCCACAGAACTTGCCGATTATCTTGTAGGGAAAGGCGTGCCCTTCCGTGAGGCGCACCATATTACAGGGAATGCTGTCGCCATGGCTGAACAGCAAAACAAGCCCCTTGAAGAACTCACGCTTGCGGAATTCCACAGCCTCCATCCTGATATTGATGAGGATGTGTATGCAGTTCTTGACTACGAAGCGGCTGTACAGCGCCGTGAAACACAGGGAGGTACTGGCCCCGTTTCTGTCAGAAACCAGATCAGCGCCCTGCACGACTGGATAACTGGCTCTATGGGCGGTAATATGCGCATGGAAAATTTACTGTAACAAAGTACGAGAAGTACAGTCTGACAAAGGAACCTTTTGCATCTGCGCCTATGTGCGTATACTGTTTATAGCAGCAATACACAGCATAGCGTTCAGACGACAAAAGGTTCCTTTTTATGCGAAAGTTTATTTGCCGGCAGGAAGTGCGTCAATTAACTCTTGCAGCAAACGCCCCCCAGGTGCCTTGGCCTGTGGATCCTGTGCGAGCAAACGCAACCAGACTTCTTTTGCCTGTGCAGGACGATCTGTCTCACTCAGCACAACACCAGTATTGAACAAGGCATTCCGGTGATCGCTTTTTATCTGAAGCGCTCTCTGGAAGCTCTCCAACGCCTTTTCTGGTTGCTTCATCAGTCGATACATCGTCCCCATATCTGTCAGGACATCAGCATTCTTGGGTTCCAATGCCAGCGAGCGGGTGTAAGCCTCAACGGACTTCTCCGGTATATGGGCATCATAATAGGCATTGCCAAGCTGTGTCCACAAGCCTGCATCATCAGGACTATGCTGCAAGTGTTTCTCTATATCACTTACACGTGCCTGCAAAACCTCTGCCTCAGCATTTTGCTGGGGTGCCCCTGATGACATACTCACCTGAGATGCTGTTTTTTCAGGAGACAATGCCGATGGTATGAGCGAGCCAAGAAAAAGCCCTGCCAACAATCCAAGCCCTATGCCGATATAGAATGTACTTTTGGAAACGGTTGCTTCTGTTGCCTGCACAGTACCCTTACCTTTTTTATTTTTCATTTTACTCCCTTGAATAATATATGCATCTGTACTTAAGAGAAGCAATATACTCACTATACAGTATATCACAATCTCTCATTCATCCCATCACAATGTATTCTTCTGTTGAGCACGCTACCCTCTTCATTACAAGAGCACACTTCACAGAAAAATCCATAGCAAGGTTTTTCAGAATAGCACTACTATCTTTTTCCTGCAACTCCCCTCCCGCCTTTGCCTTCGTTGCAAAGCGCATAAATGCGCATCTGCCCCACTATAAAAATCATTGCCAGCTTTAAGGAAATACTTTAAAAAAATAGCGCGATTGCTTGTTATTTATAATTTTTTGAGAGGTGTTTGTGGAAGTTACCCCCACCAGCATACATGATGTTCTTCTGATCAAACCCAAAGTCTGGGGCGATCATCGTGGCTATTTTGTGGAGACATGGCAGGAACAGCGCTATCGCGAAGCAGGACTGACCCTTCCTTTTGTCCAGGATAATCATTCCCGTTCCACACACGGTATTTTGCGTGGTTTGCATTTTCAAAAAAAATTCCCACAGGGAAAACTGGTCAGCGTCTCTTTGGGAAGTGTTTTTGATGTTGCCGTTGATATTCGCCAAGATTCACCCACTTTTGGAAAATGGATTGGCGTTGAACTCACGCAGGAAAACCAATGGCAGTTATGGGGGCTCTAAAAAAGGTCGTTCTTCTCTTATTGAATGTCTAGATACTAATAATGAAAAAGGAGGATGGAAGAAAATAATCTCATCAAAGTTAAATGAATGGATT
>CAMTOM010000038.1 GCA_947074125.1 uncultured Desulfovibrionaceae bacterium | reverse complement strand
GCATTGCGGGTGATGGTTTCTCTTGTTTCTCCCTTCTTAAGGGAAAGAAAAGATTGTTGGGCTTTTGTTTGGTGGGCTCTTTTTTGTGCTGGTCAGATGCTTTTGCGGCTTTTCAGCGTTCGCCCATGAGTGAAATGATTGATGTGCAGCGTGTTTCCCATCCCCAGCAAACGCCAGGGGATGTGGTATTGCCCATGCCGGGTAATCTGGTAATGCCACTACGGGCTGTGTGCCTGCCGACGGCTGGTTTTTTTGATGAGGCGTCGATGCGTTTCGGGGTTTCGCGCAGTGGTGTGAGGCCTGTTGGGCAGTATATGGAAGGGCGCTATACGACATCACTTCAGGCTCCTTTTGAGTTTAGTGATTTGCCTGATGCTTGGGGAAAAGATGCGCTAAAGGTCATTGCCAAAGATCCTGTCTGTGGTGCGGACAAAGAAAGTGGACGACTGTATTTTATTGGGAAATATGAGCTTACCCGTGGGCAGTGGCGTGCTGTTATGGAGCACAAAGAAGGGGATTTTGCCCTTGAGCTGGATGACTTTAAGCCTGTTACAGATGTTTCCTGGTTTGATGCGCAGGCGTTCAGTCGCAGGTATTCTGAGTGGTTGATGCAAAATCATCCTGAAATGCTTCCTTTTTTTCAGGTGGAAGGGCGTTCGGCCTTTTTGCGTTTGCCAACAGAAGCAGAGTGGGAATATGCGGCCAGGGGTGGGCATCGGGTGAGTGACCATGAAAGGGAAAACACGTTGCTGTTCCCCTTTGATGGCAAGGATGCCGGAGAGTATGTTGTTGCGGGTGTTTTTGAGCCAACGCTTTCGTCTGTGATGCGTATTGGTTCCAAGCAGCCCAATCCTTTGGGTTTGTATGATATTTTGGGGAACTGTGCTGAAATGACACAGTCTCCTTTTCGTTTTTCCCTCGGAGGACGCCTGCTTGGCGGTGAGGGAGGCTTTTTGGTGAAAGGGGGAAGCTGGCGTGCCATGACGCTTGAAGAGCTGCACCCTGGGAGACGTCTGGAAGCATCGTATTATGCGGATGCCAAGGCGCTTGCACGTGATGATTTGGGTTTTCGACTGGTGTTGAGTGGTGTGTTTACACCAAAAGACCGACAGGAGCGCATGGATGCCGAATGGAAAGCGCTCACACAGCCAGGGAGCTTTGCCAGCACAGAAAAGGATAAGGATGAAGATATCCGTATAGCGCTGCAAGAAGTGGGAGCGCAGGTGCGTGATTCTGCTTTGAAGCAACGCCTTGCTGATATCGAAAATGCCGCATCTCGTTATTATATGCGTGTGAACACCAATGAGGAGCGGATGATCAAGGAGATGCTGCTGGGGGCTGCCTTTTCTCTGGAAACCGTAGCGAATTATGCCGCTCGCTGTTATCAGCTAATCGAATTGCGCGATGGCTATCTCAAGCTTTCGCGCTCAGATAAAGGGAAAGAAGAGCAGCATGCCCGTGAAGCTGCTTCTATGGATGAAGAAATCAGAAACTTTATCTATAGTATTAAAAATGTTCTTTTCTTCTATAAAAAAACCGTTGATGAGGTGCAGCGCCTGATGGCAGGAAAGCAGCATGATCTGCTTGATAGCGTTCAGCTCCAGTTTGCACATGACGATGCTTTTAGTAAGCGACTCTTAAAACGTATGGAGATTGTTGCACGTCATAGTGGGACAGCCGATATACAGAGTCATGATGAGCTTGCCATGTTGAAGACGTTTTTACCAGAATGGCTTATGGTGAAGCTTAAAACTTATTTTTGATATGAGGTATCACGGAACGTACGTCCTTGATGTTTTCGAGGAACAATAACAGGGCGAAATACGCTTTCAGTGAATATGGCAGGAGGGGAATACGATGCAATGGAGAACAAATATACAGCGGCCTTTTTTGGGACTGTGTCGCGTATCAGCATTGCTGGTACTGTGTTGCAGTTTGTCTGGCTGTCTGAAGCAGATGAACCCTTTTACTTCAGAAGGGACATCAAGGACATCATATACGCAATGTGTATCGCTGGTGGAAGATGCACGCAATGTGTATCTTGACATGCAAAATGGTGTTGCGGTGTCTGGTGTTGTTGCTGGAACAGCTAAAGATACTGCTTTGCGTCGAGATTCACTTGATGCGACACTGGCACCTTTGCAACTGCGTGCCTTTGATCTTACTGTTGATACATCCAATGCGAATCGTCTGCATATTGCGGCTCTTTCTGGTATGCAGTGCTATATGCGCGAGGTTGAGCCTCTGTTATCCAGCTATGCGACCCAGAAGGTCTCCCGTGAAGACTTTGATGGCAGTATCAATGAACTTGTGAAGGCGCTTGAGAGTATCCAGGGGGTCATTACTGACAGCCGTGCTATACTGACACTTCGTGGCGGGCAGATCCATACTGCACTGTCAGCAAAAGGGAAAAACCTGCCTCGCCTGGAAACATCTACAATGACGTCTTCGCGTTCCACGAAAAAAGGTGCTTCCACACGAGACGAGCTTGCCTTGCTTCGTCAGGAAACGGATGCCCTTTTGGATCGCTCTGTAAAAGCATCTTTGCGTAGTCAGGAGACCGTGGGGCAACTCACTCTGGAATATCCACAGATTTCTCAAGATGTCGATTTGCTGCGAGAACGCTATACCGCAACATATCCTGATGCGCTTGCCACAACAGTCTCGCTTGAGCGTCTCAATGCCGCATTGCTTCTTGTGGTAAAGGAAAATGCCGCGCGGGCGCATCTTGATCTGCTTGAGAAGGGCGTTGTTGCAGATGTGTTTCCCTTGCTGCCTGTGGGCAAGCGGATATTGCCGGGCACGGCTTCTTCTGTTGCTGGGCAAACGAACAAGGCACATACCGCCAAGGCCTCCACTGCTCGTGGCAGTAGCAGGACAGTGACCAGTGCGACAAGCTCGTCCCGTTCTTCGTCCGGATCTTCTGTGTCACGCCAGGCACCACGCCAGTCTGATATGTTTGATGTTGATGCAAGTGAACCGGAACCAAGCAATGCCACTCAGAATGCAGCAAAGCAAAACAGTTCAGGCAGTGGTAGTGAAGAAACCTTGAATATTATGCGTGATGCTGCACAAAAAGCAACACTGGATATGATATGAGTATGTGCCGTTCTTTTGACATGGGGGAGAGCATGAAAAAAGTCGCAATGGCAAGTGTGCTGGTCTTGGTCTCATTGTGGATAGTGGATGCGAGAGCCGCTTCTATACCGGAAGGTATAAACTACCGTACATTGCGGCAGTCGCGGGAGCTACAGGTGCGCCCTGATGTTGCAAAGCGCACAGTTACGCAATCGCGGTCTTCGCGAGAGCCTGCGCCACTGCGAGAAACAGCGCGTGCCCAGTCTTCGTCATCAACATTTTCTGCAACGCCTTCTGTTGCTGTGTCTTCGCAAAGTGTTTCCCGTGCAGCGCCAGCACCGAGACGCCAATCCATTTCTTCTTTCGCTCCGGCTTCTGTCGGGCAGCTTGTTCTGTTGGAAAGTGTGCCTTTGGAAGGAGGCTTTCGTTCCTCTTCTTCTCCAATACGCGGTAGTGCCTATCGGAGCATTTGGGGATTGCAGTCAGGCGTGAGCGCCGAGAGATTGAGCAGCCGCTTAAAATCTGGATCTTCTGAAGAGCTGTACTCTGGGATGGTCAAGCCTTCACGGGTCGCTTTTTTTGATACGTCGTCGCCAGCCTTCTCTAAAGAAGGAGAGGTTCGTCGTTCTGAAAAGGGTGGCGAGTACATCTACACTCTTTTTCGGGATGCTTCTTCCGATCTCTCACTCACGCGCATCCTCCAGCAAACAGGAGAGACAAGGCGCTTGTGTGGCTGGATTGTGGCCTCGCCCAAGATTGGCAGGCTCAAAGTGTTGCTGACAGAAGGCAACAGCACGTTTTATGTGAAGGTTTCTACGTCGGAAATGCGTTCGGGAGCGCGTGTTTCTGTGCCAATCAATGCTTTGTTTGGAGACAGGTTGCTCACAACAAGCATGACGGTGCAGCGATAATAGGATTATATATTTGAAGTAGTAAAAGCGGCGACTTTCTTGAGGAAAGCCGCCGCTTTTGTTGTGTTGTTCTGCGATTACAGCACAATCTCTTGATAAGAAGAAGGCTCAGGAGATCCTTTTACGGTTTTCACCTCGCAACTATCCCCTTGCCAGCTTGTGCAAAGGAGACTATGTTTGTTCGGTGATTTACAGCTGGGGGAGCCGGAAGGCTGAGACTGGATTCGTTCCTGACCCCTGGAACCTGAAGCAGACTATACTGACGCAGGGAAGCTGATTGAGGTCTTATGCTTCAGTTGCGTCCCGTATTTTGTCGGGACTTTTTTTGTTTTGTGCCTGTGAGGTGTCTCATGGATATCAGTATCAATGGCAGTACAGCTTCTCTTGAAAAAGAATGCACTCTTGAGGCGCTTTTGCTCAGTCGCAAGTTGAATCCGGCTGTGCTGCTGGTGGAGCGCAATGGCGAAATTGTTCCTGCGGGAACATTTGCCGAGGTGCTTTTGTGTGAGGGAGACTCCTTGGAAATACTGCACTTTGTTGGAGGCGGCTAGTATGGATGATGTGTTTGAGCTGGGAGGCATTGCGCTGACAAGTCGCCTCTTTATTGGAACCGGAAAGTATAGCGCTGATGCCCTTATTCCTGATGTGTGTGCGGCTAGTGGCGCTCAGGTCATCACTGTTGCCATGCGGCGGGTGGAAAAAGGTTCTGAAGGCATTGTGGGGCACATACCAGAGCATATGCGCCTGCTGCCCAATACCTCCGGCGCGAGAACAGCCCAGGAGGCTGTGCGCCTTGCCCGCCTTGCCCGTGCTGCTGGCTGCGGTAACTGGATCAAAATAGAAGTTATTTCTGATAGCCGCTATCTTTTACCCGATGGCTACGAAACAGCAAAAGCTGTGGAGCTGCTCGTCAAAGAAGATTTTGTAGCGCTGCCATATATCAACCCTGATCTTTATGTGGCACGCGACTGTGCGCAGGCAGGAGCCGCAGCAATCATGCCTTTGGGGGCTCCTATTGGTACGAATAGAGGACTGCGCACCAAGGAAATGATTGGCATTCTTATTGAGGAAATGACGCTTCCGGTCATTGTCGATGCGGGTATTGGGCGTCCTTCTCAGGCCTGTGAAGCCATGGAAATGGGCGCGGCTGCCTGTCTTGTCAATACTGCGATTGCCTCGGCTGATACCCCTGTGCACATGGCAGAAGCTTTTCGGGATGCTGTGCGTGCCGGACGTATGGCCTTTCTGGCGGGGCTTGGTGCGGAGCGTTCTGGTGGGGCACGTGCCTCATCTCCGCTAACGGGCTTTTTGCACGCTCTGGGAGGAGAACATGCAGAC
The DNA here is from genome assembly GCA_947074125.1 of uncultured Desulfovibrionaceae bacterium. GTDB lineage: Bacteria > Desulfobacterota > Desulfovibrionia > Desulfovibrionales > Desulfovibrionaceae > JAQVCS01. Next base: position 3,572 of record CAMTOM010000038.1, on the reverse strand, counting down.
CTTTGAGCAGCTTTTGGCGGCATGGTCGCGTGAGCGCCGTCAGGATTGTTACGCTGCCGCAACACGGGATGCTGTGCTTGCGGTGCTTGAAAAAGAAATCTTGCGCCCGCAGGATTTCATGCTCCTGCTCTCACCCGCAGCAACGCAGTGTCTTGAGGCAATGGCCGCTCGGGCTCATGATTTGACCTTGCGCTATTTCGGGCGTGCGGTGCATTTGTTCACGCCTCTTTATCTGTCTGATATCTGTACCAATCAGTGTCGTTATTGCGGCTTCAATGCTTCCAATACGCAGCAGCGCCATCACCTCACAGTAGAACAGGCTCTGAGTGAGGCAAAAGTCATTGCTCACATGGGCTTGCAGCATATTCTTTTGCTGACAGGTGATGCCCGTCATGTCGCCTCGCCCCAATATATTGGAGCTGTGGCGGAGCGTATCAAGCCCTATTTTGCCTCGATCGGTATCGAGGTCTATTCCATGACGACTGAAGAATACGCTTTTCTGGTCAGCAAAGGTATAGACGCGATGACCATGTTTCAGGAAACCTATGATCCGGCACTCTATGAATGGTTGCACCCTGCGGGGCCAAAGCGGGATTATGCCTGGCGTCTGGATGCTCCTTCCCGCGCAGCCGCAGCAGGACTGCGTTCTGTAGGTATTGGGGCTTTGCTGGGACTGGATGACTTTTTTCAGGATGCCTTTTGTACTGGTTTGCACGCATGGTGGCTGCAAAAAACATATCCTGCCGTGGATATTGGTCTTTCGGTTCCCAGAATGTGCCCGCATGAAGGCAGTTTTGCTGTGCCGCATCCTGTTGATGATATTCATTTTGTGCAATATGTTACGGCGCTACGCTGCTTTTTGCCGCGCAGTCCCATTACTGTGTCGAGCCGTGAAAGTGCGTTTATGCGTGACCACCTGGTACCGCTTGGCATAACACGTGTTTCGGCGGGCGTGTCTACGGCTGTAGGCGGGCGTGTGGAGCAGAATGATAATGTGGGACAGTTTGAAATTGCCGATCATCGCAGTGTTGCGGCGATGCAGCGCGCTCTTGCTGACAATGGCTATCAGGCAGTGCTCAAGGATTGGGAAGACTGTTCTGTGCTGCCACAGATAGCGCCAGAAGAGTCGTCTGTCTTGTGTGAGCATGGGGGGCGTTGATGTCGCTGAGTGAAGGACTGCTGCGCTATCTTTCTCCTGCTGTCCGCAAGGCGGTGTCGCAAGCGCGTGTGGGCATTGCTGGTTTGGGGGGGCTCGGGTCCAATCGGGCCATGAGGCTCGTCTGTACCGCACCCACCCGACTGCTGTGGCTACACTGTGGTAGGGTGGAGCCTTCCAATCTGAATCGGCAGCACTATTTTCCCCATCACGTGGCCTGTCAGAAAACAGAAGCGCTTGCAGCGCAAATGCGGGCACTGTGTTCTTCTGTGAGTGTGGATGTGCATTCACTGTGGATCACCGAGGCGAATGTGACCTCTTTGCTTGATTTGGCTCCTGTGTGGGTTGAGGCGCTGGATGCGCCGGAAAGCAAACGCTTTTTTGTGGAGGCTGCGCTTCAGGCAGGTCGTTTTACGGTGAGTGCTTCGGGTATGGCAGGCGTTGGTGGCGAGCCGATGCAAAAGCGTTCTTTGGGAGAACATCTTGTGCTCGTCGGTGATTTTACGTCTGATGTTGCTGTACTGCCACCTCTGGCACCGCGTGTGATGCAGGCGGCAGCCCTTCAGGCGGATGCTGTGTTGGAACACGTATTGGGAGCGACTCAGGTTTCCCTGTAAAAGAAAGTATCCACACTGATCGGGAAGAATATACGCTAAAGGGGAACGTTCTATGCGAAACGTTCCCCTTTGTTGTGTGTTGTGTTTTCTTCCAGCTAGGCTGAATTGAGAAGCTTAGGCAGGAAGGTAATAATGGCGGGGAAGTATGTCAGTATGACAAGATCCACCAGAAGCATAATCAGATATGGCATTACCTTGGCTGTGACCTTGTCTACGGAAATGCCCGTGATAGAGGAAACAATGAAGAGATCCAGACCAACTGGCGGTGTGATACAGCCGATAGCGAGATTCACAACCATCAGGACACCGAAGAAGAGAGGATCAATACCCATGCTGAGCGCCACAGGCAACAGAATGGGAGTCAGAATAACAACAGCCGCAGAGGCGTTGATAAGTGTACCGATGACAAGCAAAAGCACGTTTACCATCATCAGGAAGACAATGGGATTTGTGGTAATGGCTGCAAAGCTTTGCGCCAGCATGTGCGGTACCTGTGCATTGGTAAGAATCCAGCCAAACACATTCGCTGCGCCAACAACAAACATGATCATGGTTGTGCTGTATGCGGCGTTGAGCAATGTTTTGGGGAGATCTTTCAGTTTCAGTTCTTTGTATACAACAATACCAATGAACGCACCATAGACAGCCGCAACGGCAGCGGCTTCTGTGGGGGTGAAAATGCCACAGTAAATACCACCAAGGATGATGACAGGCATCATCAGCGCCCAGAAGCATTCGCGGAAAGAGCGTGCAACGCGCATGAAAGAGAAGGCACCTTCTCCCTTGTAGCCGTTTTTCTTTGAAATGACCCAGCTCACCACACACATTGTGAGCCCCATAAGCAGACCAGGCACAAAGCCGGCAATGAAGAGGTCGCCAATGGAGGTGTTGGCGATAGAGCCATATACTACCATGGTAATGGAGGGGGGAATTACGATGCCGACAGTGCCACCGCTGGCAACAACGGCGGCTGCAAAAGACCGTGGGTAGCCGCGTTTTTCCATTTCATCAATCATTGCTGCGCCAATGGCTGCCGTGGTTGCTGCGGATGAGCCTGACAGAGCCGCAAAAAACATGCCCGCAACAGCGACGACAAGAGCAAGGCCTCCGGCAAGTGCGCCTACCAGTGCCATGGAAAAATCCACGATACGCTTCGTCACACCACCCGCAGACATGAAGGCTCCAGCCAGCATGAAGAAAGGAACAGCCATAAAAGAGAATGAGTCTACAGAGGTGAACATGCGCTGTACAACGACGACAAGCGGCATATTCAGTGAGGTATAGAGGGCAATTGCGGAAGAAAGACCCAGCCCGACACCAATGGAGGCTCCTGTTGCGAGGATAAAAAAGAAGCTGGAAAGCATAATCCAGAGCATCATGAGCCACACTCCTTTGTAAAGGCGTCTGCAGGAGTACGCACTGTTTCAATCAGGTGCAGCACAACATAGAGTAACATGACAGCGCAGCCAAAAGGAATTACCACATATACCCATGACATGGGAATGCGCAGGGCGGCAGATGTTTGGAAATTCTGTATCTGTACCATGCGAATACCCTGTATTGTCATGATACTGAGAAAGGTAATGCTGAAGAGATCTGCTGCGATGCGGCACAGCTTGAGAGGGAAGCCCTGAATGCGACTTGTCAGTGTTTCAATAGCCATATGCCCCCCTGTTTTGCCAAACAGCGCCCGGGAGGAAAAAACATTATAACCTCCCAGGGAGCGTACAAGCCCCTCCCACAACCTGGTCTTCAACACAAAGTAAGAGCTATGCAGGAACTACCTCAAGATAGTGAAC